>JAWWAN010000248.1:0-5928 GCA_033721675.1 Rhodothermales bacterium
ATTCGCACCCGGACCACCCCGCCCGGCCGTCCGCGCGCACGGGCGGGCCGCCTACCCGGAGGAAGGCTGCGGCGTGCTGCTGGGCCGCGCCACGCCCGGCGGCCACGCCGTGGAGGCCGTGCTGCCCGTGGCGAACCGCCGCGCCGTAGACCGGCGGCGGCGCTACGCCATCGGCCCGGACGACTACCGCCGCGCCGAGCGCGCGGCCCGCACGCGCGGGCTGGACGTGGTCGGCTTCTACCATTCGCACCCGGACCACCCCGCCCGCCCGTCCGCCACCGACCTCGCCGAGGCCACCTTCCCCGGCTACACCTACGTCATCGTCGCCGTCGCGCAGGGCACGCCGGGCGCCGTCACCGCCTGGACGCTCGCCCCGGACCGCAGCCGCTTCGACGCCGAGCCCATCGACCTCCACCTGCAACCGACTGCGTCCCCATGAGCACACAACCGATCACCACGACGACGATCCGCATCCCGACGCCGCTGCGCGGCTACACCGGCGGGCAGGCCGCAGTGCCCGCCGAGGGCGCCACCGTCGGCGCGGCGCTCGACGCCCTCGCTCGCCGCTTCCCGTCCGTGCAGCCGCACCTCTTCGACGACGCCGGGCACCTGCGCGCGTTCGTCAACGTCTACCTGGGCGACGAAGACATCCGGTACCTGCACGGCATGGAGACGCCGCTCACCGACGGCGCCGAGCTCTCCCTCGTTCCGTCGATTGCCGGCGGCGCGTAGGATGCACGGCCTCGCCACTCGATGGATGAATCCCGTCCTCATCAGCCTGAACGCACTATGCACCCCGTCACGGACGTCTCGCTCTCGCCGGAGGAGCTGCAGCGCTACCACCGGCACCTGATCCTGCCCGAGGTGGGCGTCGAGGGGCAGCGCACGCTCAAGGCCGCCTCGGTGCTGCTCGTCGGCGCCGGCGGGCTCGGCTCGCCCCTCGCGCTCTACCTGGCCGCCGCCGGCGTGGGCCGCCTCGGGCTGGTAGACTTCGACGTCGTCGATGCCTCCAACCTCCAGCGACAGGTGCTCCACGGCACCGCCGACGTCGGCCGCGCCAAGCTCGCCTCCGCCGCCGACCGCCTCCGCGACGTCAACCCGCACGTCCGCCTCGACCTCCACGAGACGCGCCTGACGAGCGAGAATGCGCTCGACCTCGTCGGGCAGTACGACGTCGTGGCCGACGGCACGGACAACTTCCCGACGCGCTACCTGGTCAACGACGCCTCGGTGCTCACCGGCACGCCCAACGTGTACGCCTCGATCTTCCGGTTCGAGGGGCAGGCGTCGGTCTTCGGGCTGGCGGACGGGCCGTGTTACCGCTGCGTCTACCCGGAGCCGCCGCCGCCCGGGCTGGTGCCGTCGTGCGCCGAGGGCGGCGTGCTGGGCGTCCTGCCCGGGCTGGTGGGCACGCTGCAGGCCACCGAGGTGCTCAAGCTCCTCCTCGGCGCGGGCGAGCCCCTGGCCGGGCGCCTCCTGCTGGTGGATACCCTCACCATGGCGTTCCGCACGCTCATCGTCCGCAAGAACCCGGATTGCCCGCTGTGCGGCACGCTTCCGACGATCCGCGCGCTGATCGATTACGAAGCCTTCTGCGGCGCCGGGCCCTCCCTCAACGGAGCCGCCCGGACCGACGAGGCACCCGTCCCCGAGATGGCGGTGCGCACACTGAAGGCCCGCCGGGACGCCGGGACGGCGCCCTTCCTGCTCGACGTCCGCAAGCCCTTCGAGTCCGAGATCGCGGACCTGGGCGCAGACCAGCTCATCCCCGTCGAGGAGCTCGCCGAGCGGCTGGACGAACTGGCTGCAACCCGAGACCAAGAGATCGTCGTCCACTGCCGGTCCGGCGGGCGCTCGGCCCGGGCCGTGCGGCTGCTCCGCGAGGCCGGCTTCACCCGCGCCGTCAACCTCAAGGGGGGCACGCTCGCCTGGAGCGCCGAGATCGACCCGGCGGTGCCGACGTACTGACCCGCCGGGCCGGGCTCACGTGCCTGGAGTGAGCAGGAAGGAGAGGCGGTTCGTGCCGTCCGGCGCGCGGTGGTAGGCGAGGTGGTCGGAGTACGTGTGGATCATCAACAGGCCCATCCCCCGGGCCGGCAGCAGACGGCAGACGGCTTCGAGGGTCACCGCCGGCTCCAGATCGAAGTCGAACCCGGCCGAGTTGTCGGTGATGCGCCCGTGGAGTCCGTTCGCGTCGATCCACAGGCTGAGGGCAATTTCCGGCACCGCCACGCCGAACTCCGCGTGCTGAACGAGGTTTGCGATCCATTCGTGGACCACCATGCGCGCCCGCGCCATGACGTCCGGCGGGGCGGCCTCGGAGAAGACCTGCTGAGCCTCCCACTGATCGAACAGCTCATGCATGCGCTCGACGACCCGGTCGAGCGTGCCCAGATAAAGCGCTTCGGGGCGCGCGGCGTTCACCGGAGGCGAGGACCAAGAGGAAGCAGCGTGGGGATCGGAATAGCCACCCGGGGTGGCGTGGTGCTCGTAGCAAACTGCCGTATCAGCAAGGCACCATCGGAAGGGGATCATCGGAAGGTCCGGCTGGGAGCAAGGAAAGACCGGGGGCTCGGCCCGTCCGGGTTCTTGCACGCCCTTCAATCACGAAGAGAGGCCCGGTACCGGACGGGGCAACCCGTGGGGACGACGTCTGCTCATGGGACCAGGGGGGAGGGCAAGACTGTCAAGGAGTAGACTTACCAAAGTGTATGCCAGCCCCGCCCGAGGGCGCCTGCGCACGCCACGAAGGGGCTTTCCTCCGCGCCAGAGGGCAGAAATGGGCGGGAGGAGCGCCGCATTTTGCATCACGTGCCTGCCGGAGCCTCGCAAAAGAGCACAGCGATTGTGCAACACGTGCACACCCGTGAAAAGATGTACCATCAGAACGTGCGGCGCAGCGAGAGACGCAGCGAGCCGCGGCCCGGCACCACGCGCACGGCGGTGCGGCGCTCCCGGGTGGGCACGGCGCCGGTGAGCGCATCGACGTACGCATAGAGCCAGAGCGCGGCCCCGCCGGCCAGCAGCACGTTGCGAGCCGTGCGCCATCCCTGGCCGTCCCGGGTCGGCGCGTCCGGGCCGGCCGGCGCGTCGTCGTGGAGGGCGTCGGCGCGGAGGTGTGCGGCGAGGGCGGCGGCGGTCGTGGCCGTCCAGGCGCCCATCAGCAGGGTGCCCCGGGCGGCTTCCCCTTTGTAGCGTTGCCCCCATCCCGGCACCAGGAGCGACCGAAGCGCAGCCTCGGCGCGTGGATCGGTGATATGGACGACCTGCGGCGGCCGGCGCGGCACGGCCTGCCAGCCCCGCCGCACCTCGGCGAAGAAGTCCAGAATCTTGGGGGGGACCAGCAGCGGATCCAGCGCGAGAGCGGGGTCGAGCGCGAGGGCGGTTTCGAAGAAGCGGCGGGCGGCGTCGGTGTCATCCCGCAGATAGGCGATGAGCCCGAGCACCTCGTAGAGCTGAGCCGCCTGCGGGTCGCTGAGGTCTTCGTCGGCCTCGAGTGCATCCAGGGCCTTGCGCTCGGCGGCGTCGTACTCCAGGCTTCGATAGGCCGCCCATACCGCCTCGACGCGTTCCGCCGGCGCCGGCTGCGCCCACGCACCGCCGGCCACCACCGGAAGCACCAGAAGCCATCCCAGAATCCGAAGCATCCGACCGGCGCGAGCGACGAGAGAGCGGCGAGAGCGAAGGAGAAAGGTCGGCGGCGGCGGGGGCAAGCGCAACTGCCCGGCGGCCTTTTTCGCCGTTACTGCCCCAGCAGCTCGTAGAGGTTGAAGCGCAACGTGCGCTGCTCGCCGGCCGCGACCTCGATGGGATGATTGACGGTGCCGAGCGCGGGGTGGCGCAACGTGAGCAGGTGTTGCCCCGGCGGCACGATCAGCGGGCGGCGCTGGGGCGGCACCGTGTCTTGCACCACGCCGTCCAGCAGCACCACCGCCCAGGGGCTCACCTCCACCTGGAGCGCCGCCACCTGCTCCCATAGAGACACCGACAGCGCCTCCTCCTGGCCGGCCTTCACCTCGACGGCAGCCCGGTAGGCCGGGAAGTCGGGATGCTTCAGCAGGACGACGTGGGAGCCGGCCGCCAGCGGCACCGCCAGGGGCGTCATGCCCTGGGCCTCCTCTCCGATGCTGACCTGAGCGGGCGGCCGGCTCTCTACCCGCAGCGTCCCGAGGCGGATCGTCTCCTCAAGCGGGGCGACCGTCTCCTCGGCAGCCGCCGGCGGAGCCGCCACCGCCGCCGAGTCGAGCGCGTGGCGAGCCAGCCAGTCCGTGAAGGCCATCGGCTCTGCGAAGCCGTCCCGCGTCGATTCTACCGTGCGGTTCGTCCCCAGCGCCATCCACCCTCCGTAGCCGAGCCCGGCGGCCAGCAGGAGGAGCAGCGCACCCCCGAGGAGCACCCGGCGCGGCAGCGGGCGTATGTACCCAGGCGGGGCCGGCGTGGGCCCGGCCGGCGTGGGCGCGGCCGGCAGGATCCGGGATGCCCGGCGATGCGCCCGGCGGTGCGCCCGGCGGTAGGCGTCGGGGTCGCGCAGGTAGGCGGCGAGGGCCTCGGCGTCCGCCCCTCCAGCCGCGTCGAGCGCGTCGGCGAGGGCGGCTCCGGTGGGGCGCTCGGCGGGGTCCTTCGCCAGCAGACGCGCCGCGAGGCCGCGCTGCGCCTCGGGCAGCGGCACCGTCGCGTCCAGATACGGCAGCGGGTCGTGGTGCAGCACGGCGTCGAGCGCGGCACCGCGTGAAGCACCGCCGAAGGGGCGCTCTCCGGTGAGCAGCTCGGCGAAGGTGGCGCCGAGCGAGAAGAGATCCGAGGCGGGGGTCGGCGTATGGCCCAGCACCTGCTCGGGGGCGAGGTAGGCCAGCGTGCCGCGCACGTCCTCCGGGGCGGCCTCGTGCAGCGAAGCCAGGCCGAAGTCCGCCAGATGCACGCGTCCGTCGTGGGCCAGCAGGATGTTGGCGGGCTTGAGATCGCGGTGCAGGATGCCCTCGGCATGGACGGCCGCGAGCCCGCAGGCCGCCTCGCGGAGGACGTAGGCGGCCAGCTCGGGCAGCAGGGGGCCATGCGCGGCCAGCAGCGCCGCCGCGTCGGTCCCCTCGATGAAGGCGGTGGCGAGGTAGACCGTATCGCCGTCTTGCCCGGCCTCGTAGACGGGTACCACGTTCGGATGGACGACGCGGGCCAGCAGGCGCGCCTCGTCCTCGAAGCGCGCCACCAGGGCGGCGTCGTGCGCGAATTCGGGGCGCAACACCTTCAGCAACACGAAGCGTTCGTGCGCCGGGTCGTACGCCTTGTAGACGACCGTCGTGGGGCGGCGGGCCAGCTCAGTGAAGGGCCGGAAGCCACCGACTATTCGTCCGGTTCCTGCCATTGTTTGAGCCGGTAGTGCAACCAGCGTCGGGAAACCCCCAGCACGCGCGCCGTCTCGGAGATGTTGCCTTCGTGATGCTCCAGGGCCTGCAAGACGAAGCGGCGTTCCATGTCTTTGAGGGTCAGGCCCGGGCGGTAGAGCGCCGCGCCGTTGGTGGCGGGCAGACGCAGATCCTCGGCCCGGATCAGCCCGCCCTCGGCCATCACCACGGCGCGCTCGATGGTGTTCTCCAGCTCGCGCACGTTGCCCGGCCAGCTATGTGCCTGGAGGGCCCGCAGCGCCTCGGGCGTGAAGCCCCGGATGTGCGCGCGCCGGCCGGTGGCGTAGCGGTCCAGAAAGTGGTGCGCCAGCAGCGGCACATCCGTGCGGCGCTCCCGCAGGGGAGGCAGCCGGAGGGCAATCGTATAGAGGCGGTAGTAGAGGTCCTGCCGGAAAGCGCCCTCCTGGATGAGCTTGTCCAGCGAGCGGTTCGTGGCGGAGATCACGCGGACGTCCACGGTGCGGGTGTGCGTCTCGCCCACGCGCTTGATCTCGCCCGCCTGCAACACGCGCAGCAGCGAGGTCTGGAG
>JAWWAN010000249.1:0-5874 GCA_033721675.1 Rhodothermales bacterium
ACGACGCTCTGGCCGACGCGGCAGAGGGTCTGGTTGAACCAGGGCTCGCGCGCGGCGGCGAGGCCGGCCACGTCGATGCGTTCGAGCGGGCCGTGGCGGACGTCGAGGCGGATGTCGTAGTCGGGCATGGCGGTTCTCCGGCAGGTGAGCGATGCGGGCGGTACCGAAGGAAGCACGCGTGCGCCGGTGGAGAGATCCGGCCGATGCGGCTACAGCAGGCGGCGGGCGCGGAGGCAGCGTTCGAGCCAGCGCTGCTTGCGGTCCAGCTCCGGCAGACTGAGCGCGTCCTGCGGCTTGGCGAACCGGCGCATGGCGGCGGCGTGCACGTCGCGGATGGTCGTCGTGCCGTCTGTCCCGCGCAGGACGAAGGCCAGCTCCGTCGCCAGCTCGGCGCAGGATTGCCGCAGCGCCCGCTCCTGCGCGCTCACGTCCACGATCTGCGGGCGCGGCGGGGCGTCGGCGGCCGTGCGGGCGAAGTGCGAGTCCAGGCTGTGCGTGTGGATGCGGCGCTGCTCGACGGCCTTCAGCTCCCACGCGCTGCGCTCCGAAGGGGCGGGCGGTGCGGGCGGCGCCTCGCGCGGCTCCCGGCGCTGGCGGAGCGTCACGCCGCGCTGCTCCTCGGAGGTGATCCAGGCGAGCGTCTCGACCACCTCGGAGTCATCCGCCGCGTAGAGGTCGCACAGGTTCTGGTCCTCGGGGAAGCCGTCGTAGTACCGCATCCCCCGGAAGACCTGCTGCATCGTCTTGGAAGCGGCGCGCACGAGATCTGCCTTGACGATCACCGAGATCGGCTTGATGTCCGTCCCCTCGCCGATCATGTCCACCTGCACCATCACGTCGATCTCGCCGTTGCGGTAGGCGTCGAGGCGGGCGGCGCGCTCGGGGGCAGCCACGTCCTGCCCGATGCGCGTGGCCGAGACGCCGGGGAAGTGCTCGCGGACGAAGGCGAGGATGGCCGCCGCGTGGCGGTTGCTCATCGCGATGACGAGCATCTGGTGCTGGCGCGGTGGCGGGCCGCCATGCTTCTGCCGCCATGCCTGCCGCAGCGCCGCCTGCTTCTCGGCCAGCCGCTCGAAGGCCGGGCGGAGGAGGGAGTCGAGATAGACGTCGTGGAAGCGGAGGCGCTTGCGGGCCAGAAACGTATCGACCTCGGCCGTGCTGCGTGCCTGCTCCACCATCTCGGAGAGCGACAACTCCACCTCTTCGCCGGTATCCACGCGGACCATGCGGAGGCGGTAGTCCAGCACGTGCGCGGCCACGCGCTTGAGGATCCGGCCCTCGGCATGGGCATCCCGCAGGGTGACTTCGTGGAGCGCGCGGTAGTACTGCTCGCCGTCTGCGCCGGCCTCGAAGGGCACGCCGAAGAGCGTCTTGTTGTCGCTCCGCATGGGCGTGCCCGAGAGCGCCACGCTGGCCGCGTGCGGGAACTGCTCGATCTTCTGCGCCCACGTGCCGTCGTCGGCCAGGTGGTGGACCTCGTCGAAGACGAAGAGGCAGCGCGCGGCGTGCGTGTAGCGCAGCAGCGCCCGGTGCCCGCCCCGCCCGCTCGCGTACTGGTAGGTGGTGACGATGATCTGCGTCGAGAGGTTCTTCAGGAAGACCGCGTCGGCGTCGGCCACGCAGAAGCTGAAGAGCGGCGCGCCGAGCTTGAAGAAGAGGTCCGCGAGGGCCTCGGGGTCCGCGTACTGGTCGCGCAGATTGCCGCGTGGGACGAACACCACGAGCCGGTCCGCCACCTCCAGATGCCGCGCCACGACGAACGACGCGAGGGCCGTGATGGTCTTGCCGTAGCCCGGCACGAAGACGCCAAGGTGGTTCATGGCGCCGCGCTGCCACGCCTCGGCCAGCTTGCTCAGAAACCGCGCCTGCCCGGCCCGGAATCGAAACCCGAGGCGCGGCGCGATGCCGGGGATCTCGGCGTCGGCGCCGTCGGCGTCGGTGGTGTCGAGGGGCAGCGAGAGGGACCCTGATACATCCAGGTCGCGGTACGGCATACAGCAGGTACGGATCGAGATACTGCGGAACTACGAAAGCGCGCTCGGCCGATCGACGAGCCGAGAACCCGGCACGGCGTCATACACCGAGCCCCCCTTATGATCGGACTCGTCCCGAGCGGATCCGAGGAACCCGACCGGGGACGTAGACTCGCATCGAGAGCTGGCCAGATTGCTGATTGGCGATGGATGAGTGCAGAGGGAGCGACACCAGGTTCCTTCCCTCCTCCCTCATCACTCCATGCTCTGCACTCATCCATCGTAGTGAATCCTCTTTACCCCTCCTGTCCTCCCCTTTGCATGGGGAGGGACGGGATGGATACGCTTCGACGGTTCAGAGGCGCGCGGCCTGCGTCCGGCGGCGAAACGGGCCGCCTTGCGGAGCGGGGGCGCCCAAGGTACGAGACGGCGGGGTCAATCGCAGGAGCCGGGGAGGAAGAAAATGATGACGAACCGCCGGGCTCGCGGCGGCGAGCACGCAGGGCAAAACACTTTGCCCCGGGCGGCGTTAATGCCCCTTCGCTTTGCCACTCCGCCACCCTTCGCGCTACCCGCGTCTGCAATGTTTTCTCTCCTTCTGCTTGCGGCTCCGCAGGCCCAGGAGGCGCCCAGCCTCTTCGTCACGCTGCTGCCGCTGCTGCTCATCTTCGTCGTCTTCTACCTCTTCATCATTCGCCCCCAGAAGAAGCGCGAGGACAAGCGCAAGGCCATGATCGAGGCCGTCAAGAAGAACGATAAAATCGTGACCGCCGGCGGCCTCCACGGCACCGTGACCCAGGTGGACGACACCAGCGTGCTGGTGCAGGTGGACACCAACGTGAAGCTGCGCGTGGACAAGAACGCCATCGCCAGCGTGGCCGGCAAAGAGCCGCAGTAGCGCGGCCCGCCCCGGCGCCACACGCGAGGGCACGCCCCACCGGCGTGCCCTTTTGCATGGGTCGCGATGCAGCGACTGATGAACCTGCGGCCCCGGCGCCGGTTTTACCCTCCCACGCCGCACGAAGCGCTTCCGCTATGCCCGACGACCGAAACGGCACCGCTCCCGCCCCCGTCTTCGACGCCATCGAGGATGCCATCGAAGACATCCGCAACGGCCGCCTCGTCATCGTCGTCGACGACGAGGACCGCGAGAACGAGGGGGACTTCATCGGCGCCGCCGAGACCATCACGCCCGCGCTGATCAACTTCATGGCGACGCACGGGCGCGGCCTCATCTGCGCGCCCATCACGCGCGAGCGGGCCGTAGAGCTGGACCTCGAGATGATGGTCTCCTCCAACAGCGCCCTCTACGATACGCCCTTCACCGTGTCGGTCGATTACCGGGAGGGCACCAGCACTGGCATCAGCGCGTCGGACCGCGCCAAGACCGTCCGCGCCCTCGCCGCGCCGGGCGCCCGGCCGAGCGACTTCGCGCGGCCCGGCCACGTCTTCCCGCTCCGCGCGCAGACCGGCGGCGTGCTGCGCCGCGCCGGCCACACGGAGGCCACCGTCGACCTCGCGCGGCTCGCCGGCCTCCGGCCCGCCGGCGTCCTCGTCGAGATCCTCAACGAGGACGGCACGATGGCCCGCACGCCCCAGCTCGTCGAGATCGCCCGCCGCTTCGAGATGCGGATGATCACGATCAAGGACCTCATCGCGTACCGGATGCGGCACGAGCGGCTCGTCGAGCGCGTCGTCGAGATCGAACTGCCCACCCGCTACGGCGACTTCCACCTCGTCGCCTACGAGGAGCGCCTCACCGGCGACGTCCACCTCGCCCTCGTCAAGGGGCGGTGGAAGGAGGACGAGGCCGTGCTCGTGCGCGTCCACTCGCAGTGCGTCACCGGAGACATCTTCGGCTCGATGCGGTGCGACTGCGGGGAGCAGCTGGCCACGGCCATGCAGCAGGTGGAGGCCGCCGGCCAGGGCGTCGTCCTCTACATGAAGCAGGAGGGGCGCGGCATTGGCCTGCTCAACAAGCTGCGCGCTTACAAGCTCCAGGAGGACGGGCTCGACACGGTCGAGGCCAACGAGGCGCTCGGCTTCCAGATGGACCACCGGGACTATGGCATCGGCTGCCAGATCCTCCGCGACCTCGGCGTGACCCAGCTCCGGCTGATGACCAACAACCCGACCAAGCGCGTCGGCCTCATCGGCTACGGCCTCGAGATCGTCGAGCGCGTCCCCATCGAGATCCCCCCGAATGCGGTCAACGCGCGCTACCTCCAGACCAAGCGCGACCGCATGGGCCACGACCTCCTGGCCGACTTCGACGGCCACGACCGCGAGACGCTGCGCCGGATCCTGTAAAGGGAGCGCGAATCCCGTAAAGGGAAATCGCCGGCCTATCGTACCCGGTGGACGGGCTGCCCCAGCATCTCGGGCGTCACCAGCACCACGCCGCCGTCGCTCACGTGGAACCGCGCCCGGTCCGCGTCGGGGTCTTCACCGATGACCATGCCCGCCGGGATGCGGCAGCGCTTGTCCAGCACGGCCCGCGTGATGCGGGCGCCGGGGCCGACCGTCACGTCCGGCAGCACCACGGCCCGTTTCAACACGGCCTGTTCCTCCACCCGCACGTTGTGGAAGAGGAGCGACTCTTCGACGTACGCCCCGGAGACGATGCACCCCATCGACACCATGGAATCCACCGCCATGCCGCGCCGGCCCGCGTCGTTGAAGACGAACTTGGCGGGCGGGTGCTGGCGCGGCGTGGACCGGATGGGCCACTCGCGGTCGTAGAGGTCCAGCTCGGGCTCTACCTGCACCAGCTCCATGTTCGCCTGCCAGTAGGAATCGACCGTGCCGACGTCTCGCCAGTAGACGGGCTTCTCGGCATCCGCGCCGGCGTTGCGGAACGGGTAGGCAAGGACGCGATGGGTCTCGATGAGGGCGGGCAGGAGGTCGCGCCCGAAGTCGTGCGTGGAGGCCGGCGCGTCGGCGTCGTGGACGAGCTGCTCGAACAGGAAGTCGGCGTTGAAGAGGTAGATGCCCATCGAGGCGAGGGCGCGGTCTGGCCGGCCGGGGATCGGGGCCGGCTCGGCGGGCTTCTCGTCGAAGCGCGTCACGCGGCGATTCTCGTCCACGGCCATCACCCCGAAGCGGGTGGCCTCGGCGCGCGGCACCGCGATGCAGCCCACCGTCACGTCGGCGTCGTGGCTCCGGTGGAAGCCGAGCATGAGGCCGTAATCCATCTTGTAGATGTGATCCCCGGCGAGGATGAGTACATATTCGGGGGCGTGGCGGCGCAGGATGTCGAGGTTCTGGTAGACGGCGTCGGCGGTGCCGCTGTACCAGTCGTCGGTGATGCGCTGCTGCGCGGGCATGACGTCGATGAACTCGCCCAGCTCGGTATGAAGGAAGGCCCAGCCGTGGGTGATGTGGCGGATGAGCGAGTGCGACTTGTACTGGGTCAGCACGGCGATGCGGCGCAGGCCCGAGTTGATACAGTTGGAGAGCGCGAAGTCGATGATGCGAAACTTGCCGCCGAAGGGGACGGCGGGCTTGACGCGCCAGGTGGTCAGGTTCTTCAGCCGGGTACCCCGCCCGCCGGCCAGCACCAGGGCCAGGGTGCGGCGCACGTCGCGGCT
This sequence comes from Rhodothermales bacterium, assembly GCA_033721675.1. Taxonomy (GTDB): domain Bacteria; phylum Bacteroidota; class Rhodothermia; order Rhodothermales; family JAWWAN01; genus JAWWAN01. Next base: position 5,564 of record JAWWAN010000249.1, read on the forward strand.
GATGTTGCGTTGCAGCGCCGGATGCTCGCGCGTGCGCGCGGGTCCGGTACCCGTCCGGGGCAGGGTGATGGGTTCCGTAAACATAGCCGCCTCCCAGGCTAGAGGATCGAAGGCGCACACCGAGCGCCCTCCCAGTACCGAGGTACGCAGGCCGCGGCCAGCACGCGGAAGGGCGTCGCCTGCCGGCCCACGTATTCGAGGAAGCCCGCGCCGGTCACGGTGTTCTCGTACAGATGGCGGCGAATCTCGTCCTTGCCGATCCCGTGGCGGGCGAACAGCTCCGCGATGCTCGGGCTCATGGCGAGCAGATG
>JAWWAN010000250.1:0-5867 GCA_033721675.1 Rhodothermales bacterium
AGGCCCGCTTCGAGATCGCCGCCTCCCTCGCGGACTACGGCCTGGCGGCCCTCGAGGCCCACTATCCCAACGAAGTCAACGAGGACAACCTCCACCTCTGGAAGTCCTTCGAGGCCGATACCGGCATCCGCCTCGTGACCGTCATCCCCCTCCTCTTCTACGATCCGCAGTTCGAGTTCGGCTCGCTCTCGAACCCGATCCCCGAGCCACGCCGCGCCGCCATCGAGCGCACCCGGAACGCCCTCGCGCTGGCCAGGGAGGTCGATGCCGACTTCTCCGTCGTCTGGGCCGGCATCGACGGCTACGAGAACCCGTTCGGGATCGACCTGGCGGCCATGCGGCGCCGCTTCGCCGAGGGGCTCGCCGAGGCCATGGACGCCGTGCCGGGCGTACGGATCGCCTTCGAGCCGAAGCCCTACGAGCCGCGCGGCCGCATCCTCTTCGGCCTCACGCCCGAGGGCGTCTTGCTCGGCCACATGACCGAGGCTCTGCTGCATGCCGAAGAGAACCGAGACCTGCTCGATGCCGGCCACCGGCTCGTCTGCATGAACCCGGAGGTGGGGCACGTGCTGATGGGCTTCGAGGATCTGCCGTACGCCCTCTCGTGGCCGCTCTCGGAGGGCCGCCTCGCGCATACCCACTGGAACAGCCAGCCGCTGGGCAACTACGACCAGGATCTCAATGTGGGCGTCATCGCGCCGGAGCAGATGGAGGCCGGCCTCTACACGCTCAAGATGCACGGCTACGACGGCTACTTCGGCATCGACGTCAACCCCGAGCGGATGCCCGTCGAGGTCGCGCTCAAGAACTCGATGGATGCGCTGCGCGCCGCCAACGACCGCATCGACGCGCTCGACCATGCCCGCCTCGTCGAGGCCGCCGAGCAGCCGGACCGGCATCGGGGCTGGATCGAGGCGCACCTGATCCGCGCCCGCGCGCCCCACCCGGACCGCCTGCCGCCCATCGACGAGGCCACGCGCGCGTTCGAGTGAGACGGGGGATTACCGCGCATGGCCTTCCCGGATGGCATTCTCCGCACTCCCATCTTCCACCTCTATGCTGCTCGGAATCGACGTTTCGACGACGGCGACGAAGGCGCTGCTGATCGACGAGGCGGGCGCCGTCGTCGCCACGGCGGCGCACCCGCACGACCTCTCGACGCCGAGGCCGCTGTGGAGCGAGCAGGACCCGGCGCAGTGGTGGGCGGCGGCGCAGCGGAGCATCCGGCGCGTGCTGGAGGCGGCCGGCACGGACGCCGTGGATGCCGTGGGCCTGACGGGGCAGATGCACGGGCTCGTGCTGCTCGATGCCGCAGGGCAGATCCTCCGCCCGGCGATCCTGTGGAACGACCAGCGCGCCGGCGCCGCGTGCGACGCCATCCGCGCGGCGCTCGGGCTCGACCGGCTCGTGGCGCTCACCGGCAACGACGCCTTCGCGGGCTTCACCGCGCCCAAGCTGCTGTGGGCGCGCCGCCACGAGCCCGAGATCTATGCCCGCGTCGCGCACGTGCTCCTGCCCAAAGACTACGTGCGCTACTGCCTCACCGGCGGCTTCGCCACGGACCGCGCCGGCGCCGGCGGCACCCTCCTGCTCGACCTCACGACGCGCGACTGGTCCGCCGACGTCCTTCGCGCCCTGGACGTCCCGGCCGCGTGGCTCCCGCCGACGCATGAGGGGACGGAGGTGACCGGCACGGTCAGCGCCGAGGCCGCCCGTGCGACGGGGCTGCCGGCCGGTACGCCCGTGGTGGGCGGCGGCGGCGACCAGGCCGCGCAGGCCGTCGGCGTCGGCGCCGTAGCGCCGGAGGTGTGGGCCCTGACGGTAGGCACCTCCGGCGTCGTCTTCGCGCCCTCCGAGGCGCCGCGCACGGCGCCGGAGGGGCGGGCGCACGCCTTTCCCCACGCCGTGCCGGGGCGATGGCACCTGATGGGCGTGATGCTCTCGGCCGCCGGCAGCCTCCAGTGGTACCGCGACGCCCTCGCGCCCGGCGTCGGCTTCGAGGCACTCGTGGACGAGGCCGCCGCCGTCGCTCCGGGCTGCGAGGGGCTGACGTTCCTGCCGTACCTCTCCGGCGAGCGCACCCCGCACGCGGATCCGCACGCGCGCGGCGCCTTCGCCGGGCTGACCCTCCGGCATGCGCGCGGCCACCTCACGCGCGCCGTCCTCGAAGGCGTGGCCTTCGGGCTGCGGGACAACCTGCGGCTGCTCGGGGAAGCCGGGCTGCCGCCGCCCTCCACGATCCGGCTCTCGGGTGGCGGTGCCCGCGCCGCGCTCTGGCGCCAGATCCTGGCCGACGTGCTGGCCGTACCGCTGGCCACCGTGGAGACCACCGAAGGCGCCGCCTTCGGCGCGGCGCTGCTCGCGGGCGTGGGCGCCGGGGTGTGGCCCTCCGTCGATGCCGCATGTGACGCCGCCGTGCGGGTCGCCGAGACGACGCGGCCGCGCGAGCCGGCCGCGTACGAGGCTCCGTATGAACGCTTCCGCGCGCTGTACCCGGCGCTGCGGGCGGTGGGATGAGTCAAGAAACCTCGCCGCCCCCCTCGCGTTGACTCCGGCGCATGCTGGCTTCGCTCCGCACATACCGCCTCGTCGCCGTCCTGACGGCCGGCACGCTACTGCTGAGCGGCAGCGCACCGCTCGTGGCGCATCTGTGCGCGTGGCTCGGATGTGAGACGATGCCCGTGGCGTCCGCCGCTGCGCACCCATGTGACGACGGCGCGCCCGACGCCCCCGCGATGCCGATGCACGAGCGCGGTGTGGCCGATGCGCCCGCCTCGCCCCCGGCGGCGGCCTGCTGCATCTACGAACGCACCGATGCTGCTCCCGAAGAGGTGACGCTCGCGGAGCGGACCGCCGTGCCCTCGCTCTCGCTCGCCCCTGCTCCTCCCAGCTTCGCGCAGGCGCTCGCGGTGCCGTCTGCCACGGCCCATCCTCCCGGCGGCAGGGCCTCGGCGGCACCGCCCGTCCCACTGCACCTCCTCCACGGCTCCTTTCTGAGCTGACGATGACGCCGGCGGCGCGCCTCGTCGTACCGCCGCCCTCTCGGACCCTCTCGTCGATGCCCTGCGCACCGCGCATCAGGGGGCATCGTCCGTCCCTGCCTCGCGTCATCCGCTCGTATCCATGCGTGTATTCTTGGCGCTCGGCCTGCTCTGGGCCGTGACGCCCGCTGCCGCCCGGCAGCCGGCCCCGCCTGACCCCGTCGTGCTCGACCTCGCCACCGTCCTGGCCGAGGTGCGCACCAACAACCCCACGCTCCGCACTGCCCGGCTCCAGGCCGAGGCGCTTGGGCAGCGCGCACCGCAGGTGTCCGCCCTGCCGGACCCCACCGTCGGCGTCGTCGTGCAGCCCTTTCCGGTGCTGACGGCGCGTGGGGCCCAGCGGTCGCAGTGGCGCGTCGAGCAGATGATCCCGTACCCCGGCAAGCGCGCCCTCCGTGCCGAAATCGCTGATCTGGGCGCCGAAGTCGCCGCGCACGAGGCCGAGGTGATGGAGGCCGACCTGCTGCTGCGCGCCAAGCACGCGTACTACGAGCTGTACCGGCTGCAAGAGGCCGAGGCGCTCGTCGAGGCGTTCCGGGACGACGTGCAGGGGTTCGAGGATGTGGCCGCGGTGCGGTACGAGGTCGGGCAGGGCGGGCAGCAGGCCATCCTCCGCGCGCAGCTCGAAAAGAACCAGCTCGCCGCGCGGCTCCTCGCGCTGCGGCGACAGCGGCGCAGCGCCGCCGAGATGCTGGCGCATCTGACCGACGCGCACGACGCCGAACGCTTCGTGCACCGGATCCGCCTGGCTCCTCCACCCGTGCCGGACGCCGAAGCGGTGCTGCTCCGGAGCGTGGCCGTGCGCGAGCGCGCCGAACTCGATGTGCTCACCACCGCCCTCGAACGCGCCGACCGGCAGATCGCGCTGGCCAAGAAAGCGGCCTTCCCGGACTTTGGCGTCAGCCTCACCTACTTCGACATCGCCGACCGCGCGATGCCGCCCACCGCGGATGGCCGCGACGCCCTCGCCCTCGGTGCTTCCGTTACGGTCCCGCTCTGGCGGGGCCGCCTGCGGGCGCAGCTCGCGGAGGTGCGACTGCACCGTAAGGTCGTCCAGGCCCGTCAAGCCGACCTCCGCGCCGAGATCCGAACCGAGATCGACGACCTCACCTTCGCACTCGAGCAGGAGGCCGAGGCGCTGCACCTCTACGAGACGACCCTGCTGCCTCAGGCCCGCACCACCGCCGAGGCCGCCCTCGCCGCCTACGCCAGCGGCCAGGCCGGCTTCCTCGACCTGCTCGACGCTGCACGCGCCGTCTTCACGCTCCGGATGGAGTACGAAGACACGCTCGCCCGCACGCTCACCACCGCCGCCGACCTGGAACGCGCCCTCGGCATCGACGCGCTGAGCGACCTCGACGCCCTCGTCCTCCGCGACGCCGCCAACCCGCAAGAATGATGGCCTCCTCCCTGCTCCCTCCCAGACGCATCCTGCTGGCTGCCCTCGCCCTGCTGGTGGTAGCCGCCGTGCTGCTCGTGCTGCTGCTGCGCGATGCCGACGACGCTCCTACCGAGGGGCCGCCCATCGCGCAGACCGCCGCCCAGGACGCGCCCCCTACCGGCCTCGCCGCCGCCGACGCCAACGGCGACGGCCTCGTCTATCAGAGTGGCATGCACCCCTGGATCGTGCAGGACGCGCCGGGCCAGTGCCCGATCTGCGGGATGGACCTGATGCCCGTCCGTGCCGACGGCGCCAGCGACGGGACCGTGCGGATCGACCCCGTTACGCTCCAAAACATGGGCGTGCGGACGGCCGAGGTCGTCGTCGAGCCGCTGGAACGGACGGCGCGCACGACCGGCCGCTTCGAGGCGAATGAGCAGGCCACGGCCGTAGTCTCGCCCAAGGTGAGCGGCTGGGTCGAGGCCCTGCACGTCAGCTACGAGGGCGCGCGCGTGAATCGCGGGCAGCCGCTGCTGGCGCTCTACAGCCCCGAGCTGGTCTCGACGCAGGAGGAATATCTGCTGGCCCTCCGCAACCGGGACCGCCTGGCCGGAACCCCCGCCGAGGCGGATGCGCAGCGCCTCGTGGACGCTGCCCGCCGCCGCCTCGCCTACTGGGACATCAGCGCCGCCCAGATCGAGCGGCTGGAGCACGACGGCGTGCCCGCCAAGACGCTCACGCTCTACGCGCCGGCCGCCGGGACCGTGACGGAGACGCACGTGGTGCAGGGCCAGAAGGTGGAGGCCGGCCAGACGCTGATGCGCCTCGCCGACCTGTCGTCGCTCTGGCTCATGGCCGACGTCTACGAGCAGGACCTGGCGTGGGTGGCGGTGGGCACGCGCGCCGAGATCACGCTGCCTTACGAGCCGGGGCCGCCCCTGGCCGGCCGCGTGAGCTACCTCTACGACACGCTCGACCCCGAGACGCGCACGGCCAAGGCCCGCATCGCCGTCCCGAATCCCGGCCTGAAGCACAAGCCCGGAATGTACGCGACGGTCACCCTCTACGGGCGGCCCACCGCGCCCACGCCCGCCGTGCCCGCCGAGGCCGTCGTGCGGACGGGCGACGGCGCCGTCGTCATCCTCGCGCTCGGCGACGGCCGGTTCGCACCGGCCGAGGTGACGCCGGGGCTGGAGGCCGACGGCCGCATCCAGATCCTCGACGGCCTCCAGGGCGGCGAGCGCATCGTCACGAGCGCCCAGTTCCTGATCGACTCGGAGGCCCGCCTCCGCAGCACCGTCGCCGCGATGCAGAGCGAGCACGACCACGCCGCCCCTGGGTCGTCTGAGGCGCCGGCCGAGGTCCTGTCGATGCCGATCGACGTGCGCGCGGCCGACCGCGACGGCGACGGCTACGTCTACCAGTGCGCCGGCACGCCCCACCTC
>JAWWAN010000251.1:0-5856 GCA_033721675.1 Rhodothermales bacterium
GGCGGTGCGTGCCGGCGGCCAGCGGCCCCTCGTGGAGGCGCGCCACCTCGCGCCCGAGCGCGTCGTAGACGGCCACGCGAATCGGCTGCGCGCGGTCCACGGCCAGCATCACCGTCGTCTGCGGGTTGAACGGGTTCGGGTAGGCCGCCGCGAGCGCGAAGCCGGCCGGGACGGCGGCCGGCTCCTCGTCCACCGCGGTGGTGATCGCGGTGGGCTGGAGCACGAAGAGGCCGCCGCCGATGTCGCTCGCCACCACGTTCCCGCTCGGGAAGAACGGGTAGACGCTCCACAGGCCGGAGTAGCCGCGGGCGTCGCTCTGCGGGAACGTGTCGAAGAGGGCCACCTCGCGGAGGCTCGCCGGGTCGAGCGCGCCGTCGTCATACTGAAACTCGAGGATGCGCAGGCCGGCGGTGTAGTTGGCCTGGAAGACGTAGTTGCCCACCACGTAGAGGTTGTGATCCTGCGAGGTCGTCTCGGCGATGAACTCGGTCAGGAGCTGCGGATCGTCGAGGTCGGTCAGGTCGAAGACGAGGGTGCGCGTCGGGCCCTGGTCCAGCTCGTCGTTGAGGAAGAAGTAGCGTTGGTCCTCGGTGAACCAGCCCTGGTGGATGTAGCTGGAGGTTGGGTAGGACCCGGTCGCGATGGGCACGGGGTTCTGCTTGTCCGTCACGTCGGCGACGCTCAGCACGTTCACGTTCGAGCCGATGCAGATCTCCTGCCCCAGATAGTCCGCATCCGGCCCCTGGTAGACCACGCACTGGGCGTCGTGCGTGTAGCCGTGGTCGTCGAAGCAGCCCGCGAAGGTGGGATCGGCGGGATCCTGGATGTCGACCATGTGCAGCCCCGGCCCGCACGACGGCCCGGAGGGCGTTCCGAGCGGCCGGCTCCCGACGCCGTAGAGGAATCCGGTGTCTTCGTTGATGACCACGTTGTGCGCCCGGCCGAAGCCGTCGTAATAGGCCGTCTCCTCGAACGTGACCGGCGCGGCGGCGCGGTCCACGTCGCGGAGCTGCGTGAGGTCGAAGACCTGCAGGCCGTGGTCCGTCGCCTCGCTGACGACGAAGGCGTGATCGGCATACACCTTGACGTCCCGCCACGACGTCGCCGTCGTGTGGGTGGGCAACGTGCCGAGGTGGACGGGGTTGACGGCGTCGGTGACGTCCACGAAGGCCGTGCCGTTGTTCAGCCCCACGAGGGCGTACTCGCGGCCGTCGGTGGGGTCTACCCAGCCCCAGATGTCGTTGAGGCTTCCGGCGCCGAAGTCGGTGCGCGGGAGGAACGCCATCAGGTCCACGCCGGTGCAGGCGTAGCCGGCGGCCGTGCCGTCGGTGCAGGCCACACGCTGCCCGGTGATGGCGTCCGGCACGGTCTGGGCCGGGGCAGTGGCAACTACGGCGCTCAGTACGAGCAGCAGGAACGAACGGGCCATGAGAAGTCGGGTCGGTTGGGCCGGGACGGAAGAGTACGGAAGCACGGAGCGCCGGCATCGCGCCACCGCCTGCCTTACACGCCGCGCGGCCAGAATGATTCCCGTTCCGTAGTTTGTGCCCCGCTCGCCTCGTCCCCCGCTCCCAGCCTGCCTCGTCCTCGTGCTCACCGACCGCCTCGTCTTCGTCACCGGCGCGAGTGCCGGCATCGGCGCCGCCTGCGCGCGGGCCTTCGCCGCCGAGGGCGCCCGCCTGCTGCTCTGCGCCCGCCGCACCGACCGCCTCGACGCCCTCGCCGAACGCCTCCGTGCCGACCACGGCGCCGAGATGCACACGTTCGCGCTGGACGTGCGCGACGCGGAGGCCGTGGCGCACGCCGTCGAGGCGCTGCCGGAGGTGTGGCGCGCCATCGACGTGCTCGTCAACAACGCCGGCCTCGCCCAGGCGCTCGACCCCGCCTACGAGAACACGCCGGCGGCCATCGACCGGATGGTGGACACGAACGTCAAGGGCCTGCTCTACGTGACGCGCGCCGTGGTGCCGGGGATGGTGCAGCGCGGCCGCGGCCACGTCATCAATCTGGGCTCGACGGCGGGCCACGAGGTCTACCCCGGCGGCACGGTCTACTGCGCCACCAAGCACGCCGTGCACGCCATCACGCGCGGCCTCAAGATGGACCTGCACGGCACGCGCGTGCGCGTCTCGTCGGTCGATCCCGGGCTGGTCGAGACCGAGTTCAGCGTCGTCCGCTTCGAAGGAGACCGGGCACGCGCGGACCGCGTCTACGCCGGCATGCAGCCGCTGACCCCCGACGACGTGGCCGCCGCCGTCGTGTTCTGCGCCACGCGCCCGCCGCACGTCAACGTCAGCGAGGTCATCCTGATGCCCGTCGATCAATCTTCCTCGACGATGGTGCACCGGCGCGACGACCCGGAGAAGCCGCGTTGAAATCCTCCGCATCGGTAATGATTTCTTGACATCGCGCCCTTCGTGCCCGATATTTTCCTCCGGCATCATCGTAGCTGATCCTCCCTCCCTCTCCCAATCAGCTGCGGGAAGACGCCCGGACTCTGCCAGGAGCCGGGCGTTTTCTGCTTGGCGCGGTTCGTAACGATGGCGTAGAGCCTCCGGCCTGGCCGAAACGGCCGCCGGGGCGGCGGCATCGTACTGGTGCTCGTTGCAACAACTACCTGCCGTCGCCCCCACCATGCCGCACACGCCGCTGCCCCGCCGCCCCGCGCCCCCGCTGTCCGTCGACCTCGTCGACGGTGGTACGTGGGATCTGCACGCCCAGGAGCCGGAGCACTTCACGCTCGTCGTCTTCTACCGGGGCCTGCACTGCCCGATCTGCAAGAAGTATCTGTCCACGCTGAACCGCCTCCGGGATCGGTTCGCTGAGCGCGGCACCGAGGTCGTGGCCGTCAGCATGGACCCGGAGGCCCGCGCCCGCACGGCCGCGCAGGACTGGGACGTGGACGCCCTCCCCCTCGGCTATGGCCTGACGGAGACGCAGGCCCGCGACTGGGGCCTCTACCTCAGCGACGGCGTCAAGGACGGCGAGCCGGATCGCTTCAGCGAACCCGGCCTGTTCCTCGTCCGCCCCGACGGCACGCTCTACCTGGCCGTCGTTAACAGCGTCCCCTTCGCCCGCCCGCCGTTCGACGACCTGCTGAAGGCCATCGACTTCGTGCTGGAGAACGACTACCCGGCGCGCGGCGAGGTGGCCGAGGCCGCATTGGTAGGGTAGGTCACGGGCCACTGGGGACTGGGGAGAGATCCCTTGTGGCCAGTGGCCCGTCCCCAGTCCCCGATTTTTCACCGCTTTTCCGACGCCGGGGCGCGCATGAGGGCGGCCGTTCCGCTATTCTTGCAGGGTTCGGATGCCTCTGCCGCCTTCGGTACCGTCATGCGTAGCCTCGCCGTTCCCTGCCTGCTGATCGGAACTGCCCTGCTGGCCGGGTGCGCCGGTGAGCAGGCCCTCGTGGCCGAGCAGCGCCGCGCCATCGACTCGCTCTACGTGGTCGAACGGGCATTGCGGGCGGACGTGTATGCGCTGCAAGACACGCTGCAGTTCTACGACGCCGTCGAGACCGGCCAGTACTTCCGGGAGCGCCGCCAGATGATGAACCGGATCGACCGGCTCGAATACATGGTGGCCGTACGCCAGGATTCGCTCTGCGCCGACGCCTGTGCCGCGCGCGACCCCCGGCCCATCGACACGCTCCGCGTGGACGCCCTCTTCGAGCCGGCCAGCGCGCGGCTCACCGAGGACGGCGCCGCGCGCCTCGCCGCCCTGGCCGAGCGCCTCAAGACCGACTTCTCCGGCCGGTCCTTCCGCATTGAGGGGCATGCGGACAGCGTGCCGCCCGGCGGTGCGCTCAAGGAACACTACCCGAGCAACTGGGAGCTGTCTGCCGCGCGCGCCACGGCCGCCGTGCGCCACCTCGCCGAGGTGCACGGCCTCCCGCCGGAGCGGTTCGAGGCCGTCAGCTTCGGCGCCACCCGCCCGGTGGACACGAACCGCACCGCCGCGGGCCGCAGCCGGAACCGCCGCCTCGTCATCTACGTGCTTGGTGCCCGCTAGCGGCCGGAGCACCCGCGCCCCGGCCCGCGCCCTCCCCGTGCCCTCGACCCCTTTCCACCCAGATCATCCCGACGCATGGAACCCGAGATGGAGCCCGAAGACGAGCAGCCGACGATCAAATTCCCCGATCCGCTGGTCAACCGGCTGATCAAGGCCCGCACGATCATCATCAGCGGTGAGATCAACCAGGAGCTGGCCGCGCGCGTGATGGCCCAGCTCACGATCCTGACGAACGAGAGCGACGACCCGATCACCATCTTCATCAACTCGCAGGGCGGCCACGTCGAATCCGGCGACACGATCCACGACATGATCCGGTTCGTCAAGCCGACCGTGCGCATGGTGGGCACCGGCTGGGTGGCGAGCGCCGGCGCGCTGATCTTCGTCGCTGGCGACCTGGAGCACCGCTACTGCCTGCCCAACACGCGCTTCCTGCTGCACCAGCCGGCCGGCGGCATGCGCGGCTCCGCCAGCGACATCGCCATCGAGGCCGAGGAGATCGTCAAGATGCGCGAGCGCATCAACCGGATCTTCGCCCGCCAGACCGGCCAGCCCATCGAGAAGATCCGCGAGGATACGGACCGCAACTTCTGGCTCAGCGCCGAGGAAGCCAAGGAGTACGGCCTCGTCGGGCACATCATCGAGTCGGCAGACGCGCTGGCCTAGCGAGCCGGCTGTACCTGCGAAGCGGGGACGGGGGGTCCGGGTGCTGCGCCCGCCCCGTTCCCGTTTTCTATTTCCGGGCGTGCATTCCCTATCTTCCGGCATCGTGATCTTCCGCGCCCGACGCCCGCCCCCGATGCTGCGCCTCCTCGCCCTGCTGCTCCTGCTCCCCCTGGCCGCCTGCGCCTCGCGCGCGGAGTACGACGTCGTGCTGCGCGGGGGCACGCTCTACGACGGCAGCGGCGGCCCCCCCACGGTGGGCGACCTCGCCATCGCCGGCGACACGATCGCGGCCGTGGGCGACCTCGGGGACGCGCGCGGGCGCCGCGAGATCGACGTGACGGGCCTCGCCGTGGCGCCCGGCTTCATCAACATGCTGAGCTGGGCCACCGAGTCGCTGATCCTCGACGGGCGGGCGCAGAGCGACGTCCGGCAGGGCGTCACGCTCGAAGTCTTCGGCGAGGGCTCGTCCATGGGGCCGCTCAACGAGACCATGCGCGCCGCCGTGCTGCGCGACTTCGAGGATGCCCTCGGCTCGAAGCGGGCCGTGGCCGAGACGCTCGGTATCTCCATCGGGCCGGACTCGGCGCTGGCGCTCCCCTGGACCACGCTCGGCGAGTACCTGGGCTTCCTGGCCGAGAAGGGCGTGGCCGTCAACGTGGCCTCGTTCGTCGGGGCCACGACGGTGCGCGTGCATGAGCTCGGCTACGAAGACCGCGCGCCGACGCCCGAGGAGCTGGCGCGGATGCAGGCGCTCGTGCAGCAGGCGATGGAGGAGGGCGCGCTCGGCGTGGGTGCCTCGCTCATCTACGCCCCCGCCTTCTACGCGTCGACGGACGAGCTGACGGCGCTGGCCGAGGCCGCCGCGCCCTACGGCGGGCGCTACATCGCGCACCTCCGCAGCGAGGGCAACCGCCTGGTGGAGGCCGTCGACGAACACATCGAGATCGCCCGCCGGGCCGGCGTCGGCGCCGAGATCTACCACCTCAAGGCCGCCGGAAAGTCGAACTGGGGCAAGCTCGACGCCGTCCTCGAGCGCATCGAGGCCGCCCGCGCCGAGGGGCTGGACCTCACGACGGACATGTACACCTACACGGCCGGCGCGACGGGTCTGGACGCCGCCATGCCGCCCTCGGTGCAGGAAGGCGGCTTCGAGGCGTGGCGGGCACGCCTGCAGGACCC
>JAWWAN010000252.1:0-5855 GCA_033721675.1 Rhodothermales bacterium
CCGGGATGACAGCAGGCCAAAACGGCAGGGAGCGGAAGCCTGCCCCGTGCGCTTCATGGCGCTAGATCATGTCTACGTCGATCACGTAGTCGTCCGTCGTCAGCTCGATGGTGCGGTTCTCGTTGGTGAGCTGGTAGCGGTCGATGGCGTCCGGAAGCAGCTCCCTGGGGGTGTCCATCTTGAAGAGCGTGTCTGCCACCACGTGCCAGTCCTCGACGGTCAGGTGGACCGTGGCGCGGCCGTCCTCGGCCACCATCGGGGCGTAGGCCAGCACGCGCTCCAGGTGGTTGATGCCCATCTTCTGGTGGAGGTTCGGGTCCATCGTATCGCAGCGCTTGGTTTCGTAGATTGGCGGTCGGAAAAACGGCGATGGGCGCGCCGTCGTTCCTCCACGGTTCCCTGCTCGCCTGCATCGTCTTCGTCCCCATGCAACCCTACCTCGACCTCCTCCGCCACGTCCGCCACCACGGCCTGCGCAAGACCGACCGCACCGGCACCGGCACGCTCTCGGTCTTCGGCCACCAGATGCGCTTCGACCTCGCCGACGGCTTCCCGCTGGTGACCACTAAGCGCGTCTGGTTCCGGGGGCTGGCCCAGGAGATGCTCTGGTTCCTCTCCGGCGAGACCAGCGTCCGCCCGCTCGTCCAGGCCGGCATCTCGATCTGGACGGACTGGCCGCTGAAGCACTACCTGCAGGCCACCGGCCGCGCCGTGCCGCCCTCCGACTCCGCAGCGTGGGCCGCGCTCAAGGCCGACTTCGAGGCGCGCATCCGCGAGGACGATGCCTTCGCCGCCCGCTACGGGGACCTCGGGCCGGTCTACGGCAAGCAGTGGCGCGACTTCGGCGGCGTCGACCAGATCGCCCGCGTCGTCGAGAGCATCCGCCGGAACCCGGACTCGCGCCGCCACCTCGTCAGCGCCTGGAACGCCGCCGAGATCGACCGCATGGCCCTCCCGCCGTGCCACCTGCTCTTCCAGTTCTACGTGGGCGCGGGGCGCCTCTCGTGCCAGCTCTACGTCCGCTCCAACGACCTCTTCCTCGGGGCGCCGTTCAACATCGGCCAGTACGCCCTCCTGCTGACGATGATGGCCCAGCAGACCGGCCTGGAGCCCGGCGAGCTGGTCTACACCATCGGCGACGCCCACCTCTACCTGAACCACCTGGACCAGGTGGACGAGCAGCTCACCCGCACGCCCTACCCGCGCCCGACGCTCGCACTCACCCGCACGCCGCCCTCGCTCTTCGACTATCGCTACGAGGACTTCGCCCTGCACGACTACCAGAGCCACCCGCCCATCAAGGCGCCCGTGGCGGTCTGACGCGCGCAGGTCTTGCAGGTCTGAAGGTCTACAGGTCGAAGGTCCATCGGAGAACGAGCGGCGTGCCCGACCTGCGACCTGCCGACCTGCGATCTGCCGACCTTCTTCGGAACGATGGCGGCGCTCGGTTATTGAAGCACGCGAGCCGCCGATACGAGCGAGAGGGGCCGCCGAGGCTCCTGTTTTTTCGTGGGATGTGCGGTGGAGGACTGGCCGATGCCTACCCGAGTTCGGATGAAACTGGAGCGACCCGCCACCCGAGAGGATCGCAACGAGATCCTGCGGGGCGTCTACGAAGAGAACCTGCGCATCGTCAGGAACGAGCAGCGGCCCCGCACCCGCATCGTGCGCTTCGTGCGTGCGCCGGCGACCCGCTGGACGGGCCGGGTGGCGCTCGCGGCCCTGGCGCTGCTCGTGATCTTCGGCGGCGTGCAGCTCGTCCGCGAGATCCAGGCGCCCGAGGCCCGCGCCGCCGGCACGGAGGAAGACGCCGCCGCCCGCATCGCCCGTGAGTTCGACGCCGGCGCCGCCGCGCAGGCCGCCTCGGCCTCCATCGCCGGCGTCTTCGACCTCGAAGTCCGCACCATCGTCCTCGACCCCGGCCACGGCGGCTACGACCCCGGCACCACGGGCCGCGCCGGCACGCGCGAGAAAGACATCACGCTGGACGTAGCCCGCCGCCTGCGCCGCCGCCTCGACGCCTACGGCGCCTTCGACGTCCTGATGACGCGCGAGGACGACCGCAAGGTGCACCTCCGCGAGCGCGTCGCCTTCGCCCGCGAGCAGCGCGCCGACCTCTTCGTCTCGATCCACGTCAACGCCCTCCCGGATACGGCCGTCACCTCCGTCGAGACCTACTACTTCGGCCTGACCGAGGACGAGCGGACGCTGCGCAGCGCCGCCCGCGAGAACGTCGGCTCCGAACTCTCGAACGCCGAGTTCCGGGACGCGCTCGACCGCGCGGGCGAGACGATGAAATTCCAGGAATCCAAACAACTTGCCACCTCGATTCAATCGACGCTGTTTCGTAGTATTCGCCAGGTCAACGCGGATGCACGGGACTGGGGCGCCAAGTCCGGCCCGTTCGTCGTACTTTTGGGCGTCGAGGTGCCCAGCGTGCTGGCCGAAATCGCCGTGCTGAGCAACCCCACCGAGGAGTCCCGGCTCAACGACCCCGCCCACCGGGAGCGGCTGGCCGGGGCCCTGGAGGCGGGCATCCTCGCCTACCTGCGCGGCCCTCTGAGCGAATCCATGGAATCAGCGACCCATTATGGCAGCCAAGAAGAGAAAGACGACGACTAAGAAGGCGGACGACGTCCTGCACATCGGCATCGACCTGGGCACCTCGCGCAGCGCGATCGCGGCCTCCAACGGCAAGCGCAACTGGGTCGAGAGCTACGTCGGCTGGCCCAAAGACTTCGTCGCCCGCAAGATGCTCGGCAAGGAGATCCTCTTCGGCGAGGAGGCCCTCAAGAACCGGCTCTCGGTGCAGCTCGTGCGCCCCCTCGAGAACGGCGTCATCCGTGAGGGCACGGACCGCGACGTGGAGGCCGTCAAGGAGCTGTTGCACCACCTGATCGGGCTCGTCGAGCCCGGCGAGAACCAGAAGATCCACGCTGCGGTGGGCGTGCCGGCCGAGGCGCTGCGCGTCAACAAGCTCGCCATCCGGGATACGGTCCGCGAGTACGCCGACGCGCTGATGATCGTCTCCGAGCCCTTCGCCGTGGCCTACGGGCAGGGCGCGCTCAACAACGCCCTCGTCATCGACATCGGCGCCGGGACGGTCGACTTCTGCATCATGCACGGCACGATGCCCGGCGAGGAGGACCAGCGCACACTCACCACGGGCGGCGACTACGTGGACCGCCAGCTCCTCGGGCGCCTCACCGAGCGCTTCCCGGCGGCCTCCTTCAACCAGACCCAGGTGCGCCACTTCAAGGAGCAGTACGGCTTCGTGGGCAAGACCAACGGGCGCGTCAAGGTGAGCGTGCCGGTGGAGGGCAAGCCCGTCGAGCACGACATCACGGACGCCGTGCAGCAGACCTGCGGCAGCATCATCGCGCCCATCGTCGAGGCCACCATCGACCTGATCGCGCGCTACGACCCCGAGTTCCAGGACCAGGTCAAGCGCAACATCTTCCTGGCCGGCGGCGGAAGCCAGATCCGGGGCATCATCACCGAGCTGGAAGACGCGCTCAAGGAATACGGCTCGTTCAAGGTGGCCGCCGTCGACGATCCCCTCTTCGCCGGCGCCGACGGCGCCCTCGCCCTCGCCCAGGACATGCCCCAGGAATACTGGGACGAGATGGGGTGACGGCGGGACGCTGCACCTCTTTCGAGGGTTCCCTTTTTCTAGATGGGGCGATGCATGCATCGCCCCGACGAGGGGCGTGGCCCGATGGCCGGCGGCCCCTCTTCCGCCTTCCCTCTTTCTTCCCTGCATCGCCGTGCCTGAAATCGTACTCATCGCGGCGGTGGCCGAGGCGAACCGTGTCATCGGGCGCGACGGCGCGCTGCCGTGGCATATCTCCGAGGACCTGAAGCGCTTCAAGCGGCTGACGATGGGGCACCCGCTGCTGATGGGCCGCAAGACGTTCGCCTCGCTCGTCGACCAGTTCGGCGGGCCGCTGCCGGGCCGCCGCAACGTGGTGCTCACCACGCAGGGCCCGCTCGGCGGCTTCCCGGAGATCGAGACGTACGCGTCCATCGACGACGCGCTCGCGGCCTTGCAGTACGCCGAGGTCCTCTGGATCGGCGGCGGCGAGGCCGTCTACGAGCAGTTCCTCGCCCGGGCCGACCGCCTGGAGCTGACGCTGGTGGAAGGCGCCTACGAGGGCGACACCTACTTCCCCGCCTTCGAGCACCTCGTGGGGGACCTCTTCGAGGTGGCCGCCGAGGAGCGGCACGACGGCTTCCGCTTCGTCACGTACGTGCGCACGGCGTGAACGTCCTGCGCCTATTTTTCCCGCCGCGCACGCCGCCCGTCGGTCGGGGTGGGGCGCCCGGTCTGAGCCGAGCGCCGGGGATCCGTCGAAGAAGGCAGAGAGGGGCGGAATCTCCTTAACAAAAGTTTTTTGGTCGATCTGGAAGCGTGCTTGTTTCTAAGTGCTATTCCGTGTATTGTGAGACTGTGCAGGACGGGCCGCGCTCAGAGATGCGCAGAGACGGTTTGTTGAGAGATCGCGGGGCTCGCCGTGTCTTGCTGTAGTATCCGGTACGATCCGCAGCGTCTCAGTTTTTAGGGCCGGCCTGCCGGCCCGGCGATTGTTTTCGGCGCCGCCGGCGTGCTCCCTCCAGAGGATCCCTCGTGCCCCTGCGGCGATCCGCCCTTCCTCGCCGCGCGGTGCCTCGCGGGGATCGGGCGGGCCGGCGGTGCAGCGGCTGCGTGCGCGTCACGAGCGTGTGTTCTCTGGTGCATTCCATCATCTACAGCTATCGCGGAGGCGTCTCTCATGCCAACCTCGCTCAAGGCCACCCTCAAGGTGGACATCACCGGCGCCAGCTCCCTGGTGGCCACCCAGACGGTCGCTGCCGAGGCGTACGACCGCATCGACGTCACCGTCGCCGCCGGGGGCTCGGCCACCATCCAGGTGCAGCCCGGCGGCACCGGGCAGGTGCAGCTCCTGTTCATCTCGGCCAGCGCCTACCCGGACGACGGCAGCGGCACGAACCAGCTCACCTACACCGTCGACGGAGGCAGCGCCATCGATCTCGACGCGCCGCTGCTGGCCGTCGGGACGGGGGCCGTCGGCGTGCTCGGCGACGTCAACGAGGTCGTCTTCAGCAACGCCTCGGGCGACGACGTCGACGTGACGCTCCTCGTCGGGCGCGACGCCACGGCGTAGCGCCCGGCGCCCCATTTCCTGCCATTCCATCCAGCCGATCCGTCCCATGCCTACCCAAGTGAGCTACCCGGGGGTCTACATCGAGGAGGTCCCCAGCCAGGTGCGCACGATCACCGGCGTCGCTACGTCCATCACCGCCTTCATCGGGCGGGCGTTGCGCGGGCCCACCAACGACCCGACCCTCGTTCAGAACTTCAGCGAGTACACGCGCCGCTTCGGCGGGCTCTCGCGCGAGAGCACGATGAGCTACGCCGTGCGCCACTTCTTCCAGGCCGGCGGCGTCGACGCGCTCATCGTCCGCGTCGTCGACGCCACGGCGGCGGCCTCGACGGCCGCGCTGACGGCCGAGGGCGGCGGCCCGACGATCGACCTGGAGGCGGCCAACCCCGGCACGTGGGGAGACAACCTGAGCGTGACGGTGGACTACAACACGCGCCCGCGGCCCGATGGCACGCCCGACCCGGCGCTCTTCAACCTCACGGTCCAGGAGATCAACGACGTCGGCGACGTCGTCGCCGAAGAGATCTTCCCCAATGTCTCCTTCGAAGCCGCCCGCGAGCGGTACCTCAACACGGTGCTGGAGGAAGAGTCTGACCTCGTGCGCGTGACGAACACGGATTACACCTCGCGCCCCCAGGACGCCACCACCGCCTTCAACATCGACGGCAACGACGGCGGCCCGATCGGCGA
>JAWWAN010000253.1:0-5854 GCA_033721675.1 Rhodothermales bacterium
ACGGTGCTGGCCGCCGTCTTCGTGGGCGTGGCCGCCGGCGTGACCTCGCTGGCCACCAAGTCGCGCATCCTGGTCGATCTGAAGCTGCTGGACACGCGCGTGGCGCACGTGCTGATGGCCGGCGCGCTCATCGCAGACACGATCTCGCTCATCATCTTCGCCGCCGTCATCGGCGTGGCCGAGGCCGGCGCGCTCGACGTCGGCGCGCTCGCCCTGCTCAGCGTGCAGGCGCTCGGCTTCTTCGCCGTCGCCGCCGTGATCGGGCTGAAGGTGCTGCCGTGGCTCGGGCCGCGCCTGCTGGCCCGCAAAGACCTGGGGCGGACGAGCCAGTTCATGCTGGTCCTGATCGTCGGGCTGGGCTTCGCCGAGCTGGCCGAGCTGGTGGGGATGCACGGCATCCTGGGCGCGTTCCTCGGCGGCCTGTTCCTGCGCGAGCCCGTCCTCGGGCGGACCGGCGCCAAGGAGATGATGCACCTCGTGCGGGACGCCTCGCTCGGCTTCCTCGCGCCCGTCTTCTTCGTGACGGCCGGCTTCGCCGTCTCGCTCGACGTCTTCTCGACGAACCTCGGGCTGCTCCTCGGCATCGTCGGCCTCGCCACCGTGGGCAAGATCGTCGGGACGATGCTGTTCTACCTGCCCACGGGCCACGGCTGGCGCGAGGGGCTCACGATCGGCGCCGGCATGAACGGGCGCGGCGCGGTCGAGATCATCGTCGCCCAGATCGGCCTCTCGCTCGGGCTGATCACGCAGGAGATCTTCTCGATCCTCGTCTTCATGGCGATTGCCACGACGGCCACCGTCCCGCTCTTCCTGAAGTGGGGCGTGGCGTGGCTGCGGCGGCGCGGCGAGCTGGTGCGCTCGGAGGAGCAGCGGCAGGGCGCGCTCATCCTGGGCGCCGGCCCCACCGCGCGCGCCCTCGGCCGCATCCTGAGCCGGTCCATTCCGGTTCGCCTGATGGACCGGAACGCCGCCCGCGCGGAGGCGGCCGAGGCCGACGGGCTGGCCGTGCTGCGCGGGAATGCCCTGGACGAGGAGATGCTGGCCGAGGCCGGCGCGGCGCACGTCCGCCACTTCATCGCGCTCACCGAGAACGCCGAGGTCAACGCCCTGGCGGCCCGCATCGCCCGCGACGCCTTCCGCGTGCCGGAGATCCACGTGGTCCACCACGGGGCCGCCGAGGGGCACCAGGCGCTGCTGGAGCATGTGGCCGGCTCCACCCTCTTCGCCGGCCCCGTCGCGCTGGCCGACTGGGACTACCGGATCGGCCACGATCAGGCCGAGCGCCACGGGCTGCCGGTGGGCCACCACACGGACCCCCTCCGGTTCTTCGCGCAGCTCCGGCGGGATCGCACGGCCCTGCCCCTCGCCCTCCGGCGCGGCGACGCCTACCTGCCGTTCCATGGGGGCCTCGAGCTGCGGCCGGACGACCGCGCCGTGGTGCTCACCCTCCCCGACGTGCCCCGCGCCTCGATCTTCGACCGCTTCGACCACCTCGCGGCCCACGCCCCGGTGATCGACGTGGACGGCCCGCTGGAGGCCGACGCCTTCTTCGGCCTCGCTGCCGAGGCCCTCGCGCCGCGCCTGGAGGCGGAGCCGTCCGCGCTGGCGGCGGCCTTCGCAGACCGCGAAGCGACCGCCAGCACCGTGCTGCTACCGGGCCTGGCGGTGCCCCACGTCCTGGTCGAGGGGACGGGCCGGTTCGCGATGCTCGTGGCCCGGTGCCGCGAGGGCATCCGCTTCCCCGGCCAGGCCGAGCACGTCCATACGGTCTTCGTGCTGGCCGGGTCGATGGACGAGCGGACGTTCCACCTCCGCGCCCTCGCCGCGATCGCCAAGATCGTGCAGTGGCCGGACTTCGAGCGCAACTGGATGGAGGCCGTCGATGCCGAGGCGCTGCGGCAGCTCGTGCTGCGCTCGGTCCGCCGCCGCCTCCCGGAGGCCCGCCCGGGCGACGAGACGCCGCCCGTGCCCCTCCCCGCCTGAGCCCCCACCCCTTCATAGCGACCGACAGCCCCTAGCGACCGATGCCTGCTCCTACCGCGAACCGCCCGATCGACCTGATGCTTCGCCCGTTTCAGACCTTCGTCCGCCAGGAGGCGGCTGGCGGCGTGCTGCTGCTCATCTGCGCCGTCGCCGCGCTCCTCCTCGCCAACTCGCCACTCGCCGACGGCTACTTCGCGCTCTGGGAGACGCTGGTGACGGTGGGCGTGGGCAGCTTCGCCGTCTCGAAGCCGCTGCTGCTGTGGATCAACGACGGGCTGATGGCGATCTTCTTCTTCGTCGTCGGCCTGGAGATCAAGCGCGAGGTACTGGTGGGGGAGCTCGCGGCGCCGCGCAAGGCCGCCCTCCCGCTGGCCGCCGCCGTGGGCGGCATGGTGGTGCCGGCGCTGTTCTACGTGGCCTTCAACGCCGGCACGCCGACGGCGAGCGGCTGGGGCATCCCGATGGCGACCGACATCGCCTTCGCACTGGGCGTGCTGGCGCTGCTGGGGTCGCGCGCGCCGCTCGCGCTCAAGATCTTCCTGACGGCCCTCGCCATCGTGGACGACCTCGGCGCCGTGCTCGTCATCGCGCTGTTCTACACCGCCGAGCTCTCGTGGGCGAGCCTGGGGGTCGGGGCGGCGTTCCTGGTGGCGCTCGTCGCGGCCAACCGGCTGGGCGTGCGGCGGCCGGTGGTGTACGCCGTGCTCGGCCTCGGGCTGTGGCTGGCCTTCCTCAAGTCTGGCGTGCACGCGACGGTGGCGGGCGTGTTGCTGGCCCTCACCGTGCCGGCCCGCCGCCGCATCGACGCCCCCGCATTCCTGGCGCGCGCCAAGGCCCTGCTCGCCGAGTTCGCCGACGACGTCCGGCCGGGCCGCACCGAGCCGACGACGGACCAGCGCGACGCCGTGCACGCGCTCGAAGTGGCCTGCGAGCACGTCGAGACGCCGTTGCAGCGGATGGAGCACACGCTGCACCCGTGGGTGGCCTTCGGCATCATGCCCGTCTTTGCGCTCGCCAACGCGGGCGTAGTGCTCGGCGGGGCCGAGGGCCTGCTGGGGCCCGTCTCGCTCGGCATCGTCGCCGGCCTGTTTCTCGGCAAGCAGATCGGCGTGACGGCTTTCGCGTGGCTGGCCGTGCGGCTGGGCTGGGCGGCGCTCCCGGCGGGCGTCACGTGGCGGCAGGTCTACGGCGTCAGCCTGCTCACGGGCATCGGCTTCACGATGTCGCTCTTCATCGGAAACCTCGCCTTCGCCGACGCCGCCGTGCTGGACACCGCCAAGATCGCCATCTTCGCCGCCTCCCTGCTCTCGGGGCTGGCCGGATGGCTCCTGCTGCGGACGAGCGGCCCCGCGCCGCAGCCGGCCTCGCCCCCGGCCGAAGCCGGCCGCGAGGCTGTGCCCGCCTGACGCCGCCGCCCGCCGTCTTTTTTGGACAGGTCGTATACTGAGGGTCGTCCCTCCGCGATGCTACCCTGCCCGCCATGCACATCGTCCAGCTCACCAACGAGTACCCGCCGCACGTCTACGGCGGCGCCGGCGTCCACATCGAATACCTCACGCGCGAGCTGGCCGCGCTCGACGACGGCGCGCACCGCATCGACGTGCTGTGCTTCGGCGACCAGGACGAGCGGCACGGCAACCTGCGCGTGCGCGGCATCGACCCGCCCTTCGTGCCGGAAGGCTTCGACCCGCGCCACCGCAAACTCTTCGACACGCTCCAGCGCAACCTCATGATGGCCGGGGCCGCCGAGGGCGCGGCCATCGCCCACGGGCACACCTGGTACAGCCACTTCGCCGGCTGCCTCGTGAAGCAGCTCACCGGCGCCAAGCTCGTGCTCACCACCCACTCGCTCGAACCGCACCGCCCCTGGAAGGCCGAGCAGCTCGGCACGGCCTACCACGCCAGCGCGTGGGTCGAGCGCACCGCCTACGAGAACGCGGACGGCGTCATCGCGGTCAGCCCCTCGATGAAGGACGACGTGCAGGCCCTCTATGGCGTGCCGGACCACAAAATCCGCGTCATCCCCAACGGCATCGACCCCGCCGAGTACCGGCCCGTCTCGGACGAGGGCGTGCTGCGGGCCAACGGCATCGACCCGGCCGTCCCGTTCGTGCTCTTCGTGGGGCGCATCACCCGGCAGAAAGGCATCATCCACCTGGTCCGCGCGCTGCACCACCTCCGGCCCGGCACGCAGGTGGTCCTCGCCGCCGGCGCGCCGGACACCGAGGAGATCGGGCGCGAGATGGAGGCGGCCGTGGCCGAGGCCTGCGCCGCCACCGGCCTGCCCATCGTGTGGATCCGCGAGATGCTGCCGCGCGAAGACGTGATCGCGCTCTACGCGCACGCGGCGGTCTTCGTGTGCCCCTCCGTCTACGAACCGTTCGGCATCATCAACCTGGAGGCGATGGCGTGCGAGACGGCCGTCGTCGCCTCGGCCGTCGGCGGCATCCCCGGCGTCGTCGTCGACGGCGAGACCGGCCTGCTGGTGCCCTTCGAGGCCCGCGGCGAGGAGGACTTCGAGCCGCGCGACCCGGACGCCTTCGCGCAGGCCCTCGCCGAGGCCGTCAATACGCTGCTGGCCGACCCCGCCCGCCGCGCCGCCTTCGGCCGGGCCGGGCGCGCCCGCGTCGAGGCCCATTTCAGCTGGCGCGCCGTGGCCCGCCAGACGCTCGATTTCTACCAGGCACTGACGGCTTAAACTTGCGAAAGTGGGATTTCTTCGCTAGGATTGCGATTCGACCCGCCCGTTGTGCGTGAGGGACGCCGGACCAGTACACCCGCCATCCGTTCGGGCTCTGGCGCCGGTTCGTGAAGAAGGAGGAGAAGCGGACGGGGCTCCCCGCCAGGTCTTCGTGGCTCGCTGCGGCGGACTGCTCCGTGGGATGCGCTATGCTGACGTACTGGCGCTGATCGGATGCTAGGTAAGGGGCTGCGTGCACCTCACGTCGCGATCTACACTCGCTCAACTGCAAGGAGGCGTTTCATGACCACCACCTCTACCACCCTGTGCAGAATTACACTGGCCGCGCTCGTGGCTGTGCTCTGGCTCTGCCTCCCCACCGCCTCCCTCGGCCAGGAGCGCGCCCAGACGTTCGAGGATGCCGCCCGCCTCGGGCTCCAGCCCACGCCGACGCCGCTCGTCGTCGAACAGCCGCCGGCCGTCTATAAAAACGCCGCGCTGACGTTCTACACGAACCGCGCTACGTTCGAGGCCACCTTCCCCGATCTCACCGAGGAGGATTTCGAGGGCGCCAAGACCCCCCCGAACAATGTCTGCTCGGACCTGACGCCGCTCAACAGCAGCACCAACGACGCCTGCTACGGACCCGGCGCCATCGTCGACGGCTTCGAGTTCAATATCGATGGCAATGCGGGACCGCCCATCGATTACGCGCTGCTCACCACCGGCTTCTTCGGCGCGCCGAGCAACGTGGTCGGGCCGAACACCTTCCTCGATAACGCCATCCTCGACTTCACGGGGGCGGATCCCGTCTTCGCGGCCGGCTTCAACGCGACCTGCATCTTCAACCCGGGCCCCATCACCGTAGAGGTCTTCGGCCCGGGGGGCTCCCTCGGCAGCACGACTTTCACGTGCCCGTCCTCGTTCCCCGGCGCGTTCGTGGGGGTTTCTTCCGATGCCGATGAGATCGTGAGCATCGAGTTCAGCAATAGCGGCGCGGCGGCCGAGGTGCTCGACGACATCCTCTTCGGCGGCACCGTCACGATCGATCTGTCGCTGGACAAGGACGTCGACTCCTTCAACGAGGCCACGCGCCGCATCACCTGGGAGATCACCGTCGAGAACGACAACGGCAACGACACCGAAGCCACCGGCGTCGTCGTGCGCGACGACTTCCCCGCCGCCACGCTC
>JAWWAN010000254.1:0-5848 GCA_033721675.1 Rhodothermales bacterium
GCCCCGGGGGTTGACGGCGAAGCTGAAGCCGGTACGGCGGTCGAAGTAGCTGTCGATGTGGACGTAGAACCAGTCCGAGTAGTCGTTGCCGTCGCGCCGGAAGAGCCGCCCGGCGACCGAGTCGGGCGCGCCGTCGTAGAGGCGGGCCGCGACGTAGAGGGCGACGTCGTCGTAGAGGAGGTACGCCTCGGTCCGTTCGGAGGCCGGCCGTCCCTCGTTCGGGCGCAGCTGGATGAAGCCCGTGGCAAACTCGGCCCGCTGCCACACGGCCTCGTCGAGCACGCCGTCGATGGCGGGCGCCTCGGCCCCGACGTGGGCCGCGCGAAGCGTGCGGGGAGCGCCCTGCCCTCCGGCAGCATCCATCTGAGCCTGTGCGGGCGTCGCCATCACGAGCAGGGCGCCGAGGACCCGGAGCGAACGTCGTAGCATGATCCGAGGGGGTCGGTGGCAGGATCCCGGCGCGCGGGTCCTGCTACAATTGTAGCACTTTGTGGTGCGCAGACGTCTCCTGCAGGAGGAGTGCGGAGGAAGGTCGCAGCCGGCCGGCGTGTGGGGCGGCGCCTACCACCAATGGGGCTCGGCCTCCTGAGGCGGCTCGGGGAATGCCGGCTCGGGCGCGGTAGCGGGCACCGGGCGGCTCTGCGACGCCACCACGGCCCTCTGGAGTGCCAGCACGGCCTCCACCGTCAGCGCCTCCTGAGACCGCCGGGCCTCTCGGACGAAGTCGGCATCCACGCCGGCGTGCTTGAGCATGGCCATCTCCTTGAGGGTCGCCTGCAGGCCCGCCCGCTGCATGGTGCGGACGTACCCGGCATCGAGCCCGGCGAGGCGGGCGGCCAGCAGGTCTTCCGCTTCGAGCGTCTCGTAGCCGAGCGCCTGGAAGCGGCGGGCGAAGCCGGTGTCTCTGGCCACGGCGTCGAGCGCCTCACGCAGGCGGTCACGCTGTCCATCCAGCTGCCCGAGCACCTCGGCGAACGAGGCCGCTACGCGGCTCGGCACGTCCAACTCGATCTCGCCCAGCTCGAAGATCCACTCCTGGTCTTCGAGGTCTAGCACTATTTCGACGCCGTCTTCGAGCAGGAGGTCGATCGGCTCAGGTGCCTCCACGTGCGTCTCAGCGGCCGCGATCGCACCCAGCGCGGTGAGGGAACGCTCGGCGCTCCGCCGCACCCTCAGGTCGGCATCCTCGTGGGCAACGCGCACGAGTTCAGCGATGGCGGTGGGGTCCCCCAGCGTACCGGCTGCCCGCACGGCCTGCGCTCGCACCGAGGCGTCGGCGTCGTCGAAGGCGAAGAGGAGATGGGGCATCGCGTTCTCGCATCCGATCCGTTCGTACGCCTCTACGACGGCGCGGCGCACGCGCGGCGCTTCGTCGTGGCGCAGCACGTAACCGAGCGCCTGGATCGCCTCCTGGCTCTCGTCGGCCGCGACGGCGCGCACGAAGCGCAACCGCGTGCTCACGTTCTGCGCAGCCGTCCAGGTCCGGTGGCCCCGGTCCGTGGCGAAGATGAGCGGGCGCGGCGCGGAAGGCGCCTCTGCGACCGGCGCGGGCAGCGCCCCATCCGCGCCTTCGTGCAAGACGGTCACATTGCCGCGCCGGCTGTGCAGGGCGAGCACGCGCCCTCCTTCGCCCAACCGCGCCCGGTAGCGCCGGTCGGCCGCACTGGCCCGCACGTCGAGCGAAGAGCGGAGCTGCCCCTGCGCATCCATCCGGAGGTCGAGGTCTGCGTCCGCATCGGCCGGGAGCGCGACGGTGAGATCGCCGCGACCGGTTTCGAGCGCGAGGGTGCCCTTCCAGCCGGTGCGCCCCAACTGCGCGCGGATGTCTCCGCTACCGGACTGCGCCGTGCCATGCTGTGCCGTCCGGAGTTCGATGTCGCCCTGCCCCGTCCGCGCCTCGACCACACCCTCGGCGTCGACCGAGAGGTCGCCCTGCCCGGCTTCCGCCACGACGTTGCCGCCCAGCCCCGAGGCGCGGACGTCTCCTTGCCGGGTCATGGCCTTCAGGTGGACGCCGGCCGGGACGGCGAGTACGAAGCGAGCCTCGCCGCCCCGGAATCCGTCTTCGGCGCAGTGGCCGGGGCGTTCGGGATCCGCCAGGCAGACGATGATGCCCTCCTCGCACTGCTGCACGAGGAGGCGCTCCGCACTCCCCGCCCCGTCGAAGACGGCGACGATCTCGGCGCGCTGCCCGGCGGCCGGATGCGCCACGATATCGCCCTTGAGGGCCTGCAACTCGATCACCTGCCCGGCGCCGAGCACGCCGGCCCAGTGGTAGGCTCCGGCCTGCTCCATGGCGACGAAGCCGCTCGGGAGGGGCTCCGCCTCGGGCGGGGGCTGGGGGCGGAGCGCGGCCAGCGGGAGCACCAACAACCCGGCCAGACCCATCGCAAGCGCCGTACCCAGCCGATGCATGGGGGCGCGGCGGCGGGTGCGGTCGAGGATGGAGACCACGCGGCCTTCGAGCTGCGAGGGGCGAGCCATCTCCAGGGTGCCCAGCGGCGCCACGAGCGTGGCGCTCGTCGTCCGGGCGACGGCCAGCAGGTGCGTGGCATAGATGGAGGGCCGGACGCCGTCGTCGAGCACATAGTCGTCACACGCCATCTCGCGCTCTTCACGCATCTGGCGGGCGCCGATCCAGACGAGCGGATTGAACCAGTTCACGGCGCAGGCGAGCTGGGCAAAGGTCTGGGTGAGGCAGTCCCACCGCTTGATGTGGGCCAGCTCGTGCAGCAGGACGCACCGGCGGCGGTCGTCGGTCCAGGTGCGTGCATTCATCGGGAGGAGCACCACGGGCCGGAAGAGGCCCCAGGTCATCGGCATGGCTGTCCGGGCGCTGCGCAGCAACCGCACCGGCCGCCGGATCCCGAGGTCACGGCGCAGCGCACGGCTCATGCGGCGCCAGTGCGCATCCTCCAGGGGCCGCGCGCGGTGCGCCAGCCAGGCCACCCCGGCGGCGCCGATGCCGAAGCGGATCAGTACGCAGGCGGCACCGCCCGCCCAGAGCAGAAGCAGCGCCACCGTCCACGGCAGGGCCCGCATCCAGTCGTACGCGGCGATGAAGGTCTCGGCGAGGCGAGACAGCAGCGAGGGCGGAACCGGCGGGGAGCTGCCGGTCACCTCAGAAACGACGGGCGTCGGCGAGGCCGCTTCCACTTCCTCGATGGTCTCCTGAGGGAGGCCGGCAGCGGAAGGCGCGGCAGACGGGGCCTCGAGAGAAGGAGGGTCCAGCGCACTGCTCACCCGATCCAGGTAGGGAATCTCGGTCAGCGCAGCGAGGTGCCACCCCGGCAGCACCGCCGAGAATAGGGGCAGCAGCAGGATACCGCACAGCGCCAGACTCCAGGCGAGGTGGCGGGCGGACGCCGGCGCCCGGCGCAACAGGGCCGCCACGATCCCCGCGAATGCCAGGAGGAGGACGCCCTTCAGGGTGAGGTCGAGCAGCAGCGCCAGGGTGCCGCGTGCCAGCGCGTCGAGTGAAGCCGGGTCTGAGAGATCCATCGCGTCAGTGGCCGTCTTCGTGTGCCTGATCGATGAGCCGCGAGAGCCGCGTCAACTCCTCCTCGGAAAGCGCGTCGCCGCCCAGGTCGAGCAGCGCCGCCACCGCCTGGCTGACCGACCCGGAGAAGAAGGTGGAAACCATATGCCGCAGCGCCGACTGTTTGGCGCGCTCGATGGGCTCGGCGGGGAAGTAGATGTATCGAGGTCCCTCCTGCCGATGCTCCACATGCCCCTTTTCTTCGAGGATGCGCAGGTGAGCGCGCACAGCGCTGTAGCTCGGCGGGTCGGGGAGGTCATCCAGCACCTCTGCGGCGGAGGCTTCGCCCTGCCGGTAGAGGATGTCCATGATCTGCCGCTCGCGGCGGCTGAGTTGATGCGGGGATGGGTGAGCCATGGCGGGTGCCTCCGGTATCGTGAGGCCGTACGGGTGCGAAGAGACGGAGGTTACAACGGCACGTTCGAGGCCTGTTAATTTTTTAACAGTGCCAAGATAGCCGGTGCCCCCGACCCTGTCAAGTGCATCCAGAGGGGCCCCGCGTACGGGGCGGCTCCTTCCCAGACCCCTCCTCTCCCACATGCGGCAATGAAAAATGGGACACCGCCAGATGGCAATGTCCCAGAGACGCCCGAAGGAGGAGATGCGTCAGTTGGTGCAGATGCAGCGGAGCACGTGCCGGCGGCGACGCAGCTTGTCCATCCACACTTCGCCGTCGATCTCCTGATCGTCGAGGAGGTACGTCCACTGGCGGACCCGGTTCGTCCCTCGGGGCACGGGATTATGGAGCCGGGCGATGCGCTTCAGGGACGGGCTCATGCCCATCTGATGGACGAACGTGATCTTGCACGCTCCAGCGGCCTCGTGCTCCCTGACCGAGAGCCAGTTGTCCCCGCAGACCTGGCACGAATAGAAGCGGGACTCGGGCTCGTCGCCCAGGAGGGGCGCGAAGTCGTCTTGCTCATCGACGGGCAGCGCCACTTCGACGGGGATCATGCTGCGGGCCCCGCAGGTCTTGCAGGTGAGGGGTTCCATGATGGGCAGACCGGTACCTGTTAGGAATGCCGATTGTACCGGATGCCCCGGGGCAGGTTCGCTGCTGTGCCATCTTTTCACGCACGCGCAGCCGCTGGTAGGGGCCTCACCCCGCGACGGCGGCCGCCTCGTCGACGTCGTGGATCAACTTGGCGCTCGGCAGGACGTCGTAGCGCACCCAGTTCTCGAACAGGGCCCTCCACAGAAAAGCATCCTTCATATACAGGATGAGCACTTCGTCCGACTCCAGGAACAGCGTCAGGTGGGCCTTCTTCTCGTGGGCGTAGGATTCGAGCAGAGCGATGTCTTGCAGGGCGATGCACCGGCGGTAGCGCCCCGTGAGGCGCCACCCGGTCAGCTCGATGCGATCGCCGAAGAGGCGGGCCCGCCCCGCGAAGACACGGCGGTGGGCGAAGTGGAAGCGGCTGGCGATGAGTGCCACGTGATGGCGATGCGTGCCATCGCCGAGCCGGCAGGCGGGTGCTCTCTCTGTGCGGACCTCCATGTCCGTTGCCCTCGGGTTGATGGTATCGGTCGGGGGATCCCCCGCGCTACTCGACGGATCGCGCAGCGAAAAGTTATACGCCTGACGCAGTGCCCCCTACCTAACGTCACGGACAGGGTATAAGCATGTACCTCCAACCCTGGGTGAGCGGCGCGCCACGAAGGTTACCGAAAGACCTCGACCCAGCGACCCTCCTCCACCCGGTAGGAGGCCCCGAGGCGCAGATCGAGGTCGTAGAGGTAGAACAGGCGGAGCTGCACGCCCAGCCCCGCGCCGAGGCTGCTGAAGGAACGCTGGCGCGCCTGCCCGGAGACCCGCACCAGCGTCTCGGCGAAGCCGTAGGCATAGAGCACCTTCACGTAGGCCGGCACGATGACGAGCCCATCTTCGATGTAACGCACCGGCTGCACGGCGTCGAGGCCGACCGTGGCGACCGTGCCGCTCCCGAAAAACTCGTCCTCGTACCCACGGGGCACGAATCGGTCGAGGTCGAAGATGCCACCCTGATTCTGCGTGAGCACGCCTGCCGAGAGCCACAGGCCGGTGTGGCGATGTGGCGCGACGGGCAGATAGAGCTGCACAACCCCGAGGGCTGCCCGTCGCGGCGTGCCCTGCGCCCGCCAGGCGTCCACCGAGGCGATGCTGTTGAAGACGATGCCGGTGTTCGGGACCAGGTCGCGCGGGTTCGCTTGCAGCCGGTACAGCACGGCCGCGCCCGGCCGGAGTCGCACCCGCCCCTCGAATCCGCGCAGCGTCTCGCCTTCCGAGTCGAAGAGGCGCGCCTGATCAGCATCGGCGCGGAGCGCGAAGGC
>JAWWAN010000255.1:0-5835 GCA_033721675.1 Rhodothermales bacterium
GGCCGGCCTGGGCGCCCGGGATACGCTCCGCCTCGAAGCCGGCTACGCCCTCTACGGCAACGACATCACGGACGAGACGAACCCGCTGGAGGCCGGCCTGGGCTGGGTCGTCAAGCTCGACCAGGGCGCGTTCGTCGGGCGCGAGGCACTGCAGGCCGTGAAGGCGCGGGGGCCGGAGCGCCGCCTGGTGGGGTTCGTGATGGAGGCGCGCAGCCTGCCCCGCCCCGGCTACCCGATCCTCGACGACGACGGCGAGGCCATCGGGACCGTCACGAGCGGCACGCTCTCGCCCATGCTGGAGCAGGGCATCGGGATGGGCTACGTGCCCAACCAGGAGGCCTTCACCACGCCCGGCGCTGCGCTCGCCGTCGGGGTGCGCGGCCGGCCGCAGCCCGCACGGGTGCAGAAGCCACCGTTTCACAAGACAGACTGACCGCGCCCGCATCGTCTCACAAAATTCGCTGGAGGCTTAGGGGAGCGCCCCCTAGTTTGTAGCCGTCGCAGCAGGTGCGCCGGGCCGCCCCCGCCCGGTCGAACGATGAGCCCTCGAAGTACCCCATGGATGTCGAAGTCTTTCTGACGAGCAACAACCTCACCGAAGAGGACGTGGCGGGCCGGAGCGTCGTCGTGATCGACGTGCTGCGCGCCTCCGCCACCATCATCACCGCCCTCCAGCACGGCGCGCGGGACGTGGTGCCGATGGCGGACAGGGCCGATGCCGGCAAGCTCGCTTCCAACCTCGACGCCGCCAGCTACCTGCTCGGCGGCGAGCGCGGCGGCGAGAAGATCGAAGGCTACCACCTCGGCAACTCGCCCCTCGAATACACCGAGGCACAGGTCAAGGGCCGGACCATCATCTTCACCACCACGAATGGCACCAACGCCATCGCCCGCGCCCGTACGGCCCGCCACCTGCTCATCGGCTCGTTCCTCAACGCCGACCGCGTGGTCGATTTCCTCCGCCAGGCCGACACCGACGTGGTGATCGTCTGCGCCGGCCGGCGCAACCGCGTTTCCCTCGAAGACACGCTCTGCGCCGGCCTGATGCTCTACCGCCTCTGGGACGGCCAGGTGCCCGGCATCGTCTCGGACACCGCCTACATGGCCTTCACCCAGTACCGCAACGACCAGGACCATCTGCAGGACGTCATCCGCCACAGCAACCACGCTCAGTGGCTCTCCGCGCACGGCTACGACGACGACGTCGCCTACTGCACGCAGGTCGATGCCCTCCCCGTGCTGCCCTACTACCGCGAAAACCGCCTCCAGCTCACCGACACGTCCGTCCTCGACGCCGCGCTCTGACCGGCCGGCGCGCAGGCTCCCCCCGCATGGATAAGTCCATCCGCATCCGCATCCTCAACCGCGAGTACCCGCTGCGCGTGCGCGCCGACGACGAGGCCCGCATGCGCCGCATCGCCGAAGCCGTGGACGAGCGGCTGACGGCCTTCAAGCAGACCCACCCCGAGCAGCCCGACCTCGTCGCGGCGGTGATGGTGGCGCTGGCCTTCGCCGAGGAGGCCGCCGGCGTGCGGGCGCACCTGCGCGCCGAGCTCTCCGCCGAACTCGACGCGCTCGACGCCGAGCTCGCGGCCAGCCTCGGCGGCGACGGCTGACCGGCGCGCGGCCGGAACAGGCACCCGGGCGGCCCGTGTAAGGGCCTGCATCGCGGGCACGGCTCCGCAGCGGACACGGCAAGTGAAGAACCTTTACAATAGTACCTGAAGGGAGCCCCTCTTCAGATTCGGACACCAGGCCCCAGCTCTCGCGAGTTGCTGCCTGCCGGCAGCGCCGGGGAAGGTGGAACAATCTGAGCGGCACCCACCGTGTGAACCTGAAGGGTTCTTTCGATTCCCTCCGCTGCGGACTCGTGCCCGTCATTCGTAAAAGGCCCCGGTAGACCAGGAACCTACCGGGGCTTTGTTTATTTTTTGCTAACCGAGGCGCGGCCCCCTACGCGCTATCGCCCTCATCGAACCGATCGATCATGGACGCAACGACCCTCGTGGTGCTGGTCGTCGTCGCTGTGGTCGCGCTTGGAATTGGAATCGCTGTTGATAGATGGCTCGTGCGGCGTGGCAGCCAGTCTGCGCTGGCCCGCGCGCAGGAGCAGGCCCGCCGCCTGCTCGACGACGCAGAACGGGACGCCGCGGCGTTCCGCCAGGAGCACATCGAGACGGGCCGCTCCGCGCTCTCCCGCGAGCGGCAAGCCTTCGACGACGAGCGATCCGAGGCCGAACGCACCCTCCGGCGCCAGCGCCAGAAGCTGGACCAGCGCCTGAAGAAACTCAACCGGCGGGCGCAGCGCGTCAACGACCGGGAGGCGGCGCTCCATCAGGCCGCCGAGGCCCTCGGCGTGCTCCGCGAAGAGGCTGAGACCGCCGCCCGCCAGGCCCGGACGCTGCAGCGCCGCGCCGAGGCCCTCCACCAGGACGCCGCCGAGCGCCGTGAAGCGCTCGACCAGCGCGAGGAAGAGCTGACCGCCCTCAAGAAAGCCGCGCAGGCCCGCCAGGACCGCCTCGACCGGATGATCGAGGAGCAGGTGCGCAAGCTCGAACAGGTCTCCGGCATGACCGAGCGCGAGGCGCGCGAGGCGCTCGTCGAGCAGCTCATCGACGAGGCCAAGCTCGAAGCCAGCTCGACCGTCAAGGAGATCCGCGACGAGGCCAAGCTGACCGCCAACCGCGAGGCGCGCAAGATCATCCTGACCGCCATCCAGCGGACCGCCGCCAGCCACGCCATCGAGAACACGGTCTCCGTCGTCAACATCCAGAGCGACGAGATGAAGGGGCGGATCATCGGGCGCGAGGGGCGCAACATCCGCGCCTTCGAGGCCGCCACGGGCATCGAGGTCATCGTGGACGACACGCCCGAGGCCGTCATCCTCTCCGGCTTCGACCCCGTCCGCCGCGAGGTCGCCCGGATCTCGCTGACCCAGCTCATCCAGGACGGCCGCATCCACCCCGGCCGCATCGAAGAGGTCGTCGAGAAAGCCCGGTCCGAGATGGAGGAAGAGCTGGTGGAGGTCGGCGAGCGGACCGTGATCGACCTCAACCTGCACGGCCTGCACCCGGAGCTGATCCGCATGATCGGGCGGATGAAGTACCGCACGAGCTACGGGCAGAACCTGCTGGCCCACTCCATCGAGACGGCCCGCATCGCCTCGCTCATCGCCGCCGAGCTGGGCCTGGACGCCCCCAAGGCCCGCCGCGCCGGGCTGCTGCACGACGTCGGCAAGGTCGTCGAGGAAGAGATCGAGCAGCCGCACGCCATCGTCGGCATGGAGCTGTGCCGCCGGTTGAAGGAAGACGACGAAGTCTGCAACGCCGTCGGGGCGCACCACGACGAGATCGAGATGACGGCGCTCATCTCGCCCATCGTGCAGGCCGCCGACGCCATCTCCGGCGCCCGCCCCGGCGCCCGCCGCGAGGCCCTGCAGGCCTACATCAAGCGGCTCGAAAAGCTGGAAGCGCTGGCGGCCTCGTTTGACGGGGTGGAGCGGGTCTACGCCATCCAGGCGGGCCGCGAGATCCGCGTCCTGGTCAACCACGATCTCGTCTCCGACGCCCGCGCCGAGCAGCTGGCCTACGACGTCTCGAAGAAGATCCAGGACGAGATGCAGTACCCCGGCCAGATCAAGGTGACCGTCATCCGCGAAGTCCGCTCCGTCTCGTACGCCAAGTGAGGCACCGCCCGCATGGGGCGTGTTGCCCTACAACCGGGTCTTGCCCAGGCGGTACCCGGCGCCCAGGCTCACCGTCCGGTACGTGGTGAACGCATCGACGTCGCCCTCGACGGGACGCCGCGTGATGCGGCTTCCTTCGTAGTGGTTCCAGAGCACTTCCAGGAAGAATCGATCGCCGAAGAAGACGCCCCCGCCCAGGCTATAGGCCACGAACCCGCGTAGCTGCACGGTGGCGCCTTCCCGGAAGCTCGGCCCCAGCCCCTCGTACTCGCTCGCCGTGTACGCGTCGTCGCCGGCGAAGAGGCTGAATCCGCCCCGGCCACTGACGAAGGGAGACACGCGGGCGTCGTAGCGTAGGCGAGCCAGCGCGTGCGGCGTCGTGAATCGGAAGTCGCCCTCGACGTCCTGCACGCCGCGCCCGAACTGATGCTCGACGCCGATCCCGACCTGCACCGCAGACCGGAGCGCTGACAGGGGCATCTCCGGCGCGAACGCCGCGCCGACCGAGAAACCCGGCTCGGTGTCGAAGGCGCCGTCGAAGCGATCGCTGGCGACGAGCCCGCTGTTGTGGCGGCCGGACAGTTCGCCGGCGACCCGGACGATGAATTGCCCATGGGCCGCCGGCGCCGTGAGGCCGAGCACGACCGCCCAGCCGAGCAGACGAAGAAGGGTTATACGCATTGCGAAGGCCTGTCTGGTTTGGCGCACCTGCTAGTGCGCGTTGTAGAGCGCGATCGCCCGGCGGATCCGGGCGTCTGCGAGGCGGTAGGGCATCCATGCCGAGGCAGAGACTCCGGCGCCGATCCACACCCGTGCGTCCAGATCGACGTGCCGTTCCATCCGGCCGAGCCGGCCGGGCTGGTAGTCCACGGATCGGGTCAGGCCCCAGAACACGACGAGGAGGCCGGCGGCGGCAAGGGTATGCCCCCCGTAGCGGTAGACCTCCGCCTGCCGCAGTGCCGCCATGCTCGGCGCGTGGTCTGCAAGATCCTGACGCAGGTACGCCGGCGCCACACGCAGCGGGGCATCCTCCCCCATCCCGTAGAAATCGTACCGGACGCGCCGGGTCTGGGCCAGAGGGGGGCGCACCCGGCTATACACGGCCACGCGCCCCTCGATGCGGCGCTGGACGAGGACGGGCCGCGCGGACCGGGCGGCGCCCTGCCCCTCCAGATGGCTCACCACGTAATAGTGCGCCCCGCCACTCTCCAGCCGCCGGACGAGGTCGAGCGCGTAGCGCGTGCTGTCGTGCAGGAGCACGTAGAACCGATCTCCGTCATGGCCGATGTGGGTTGCACCCTCGTAGCGCGTCCCGTCGCTGAGTTCGACGTAGTCGAGGGCAGCGTTCTGCGCGCGCGCCAGACCCGGCGTGAGCAGTAGACCCAGGAGAACCACGCGATAGAGCACCTTGAATACCGCCGGATGGAGGGAGATGGATTCGGGAAAAATATCGACCTATACACCGCGCTGACCAGCAATGATGAAGGGCCCCCCAACATTCTTGACCGAACCGTGGCAGACCCGTTCTCGTTGATCGAGCCATCCCTCCGCTCACTATAGACCATGGTCTCTGCTGACTCCATCACGGACGCCCGCGGCGCCGCGCATAGGCTCCTCACCCCGGCCCGCCGCATCGTCTCGCTCGTGCCGAGCCAGACCGAACTGCTGGCAGCCCTGGGGCTCGACCCCGAAGTGGTGGGGCTGACGCGCTTCTGCGTGCATCCCGCCGGATGGAAGCAGACCAAGACCATCGTCGGTGGGACGAAGCAGGTGGACGTGGAACGCATCGCCGCGCTGCGACCCGACCTCATCCTCGCCAACCGGGAGGAGAACACGCGCGCGATGGTCGACGCCCTCGACGCCGTCGCCCCGGTCTATGTGACGGAGGTGCGGGACGTGCCGGGCGCGCTCGCCATGATCCGCGCCGTGGGCCGGCTCACCGGGCGGAATCCGGAGGCGAAAGCGCTGGCGGCCGAGATCGAGGCGGCCTTCGCGGACCTGCCCGCGTACCCCCCGCTCCGGGCCGCGTACCTGATCTGGCGCGATCCGCTGATGACCGTCGGCCGCGACACCTTCATCCACGCCGTGCTGGCCCGCGCCGGCCTCGTCAACGTCTTCGGGGACCGGACGCGCTATCCCGAGATCACCGA
>JAWWAN010000256.1:0-5796 GCA_033721675.1 Rhodothermales bacterium
CCTTTGCACATCGCTACGGAGCAACACACGTGCTGAGCCAGACGGCCGCCATGCCACCGGGCGAGGTAGTTGACCGGGAAGGACGCTGGGTGATCTGGCGCGTGTCGACAGCTCTACCCTAACCCCGGCCTGTCTACGGTGGTTGGTTCGGCGCGCCCGGTGCGCCCGCTGGCTTCGTTGCCTCCTCTCTCCGTAGCTTCGCGTCGTGATCCGGCGCGTTGGCGGCTGCCACACCGCCTCACGCAGCGCCCTGTCCTTTTTTAACGGCGTACCAGAAACGCCCCGCTGCCTGGCTCCTTCGTCGCGCCACCGTATGGCACCTATCCGCGTCACGCATCTGACCACCGTCCACCACGCGCTCGATCCGCGCATCCTGCAGAAGCAGTGCGCCAGCCTGGTCCGGGCAGGTTACGACGTCACGCTCGTAGCCCGGCATGACTGCGCCGAGGAGATCGACGGGGTCGGCATCGTCCCGCTTCCACCCGTCCAGGGCCGGTATCGCCGCATCCTGCTACAGCGTACGGCGTTCCACCTCGCGCGCCGCCTCGGCAGCCGCCTCTATCACATCCACGACCCCGAGCTGATCCCCGTGGCGTACGCCCTTAAGCGCGCCACGGGCGCCCGCATCGTCTATGACATGCATGAGGACTACCGGGGGCACGGGCCGGCCGAGGGGCGGCTGCTGCGGGCGCTCGAACGCTGGTGCTTCACCTGGATCGACCACGTCGTGGCGGCCCACCCCTCCCTCGCCTCGCTCGTTCGGCGCGCGCCCGTGACGTGGATCGACAACTACGTCCGGATGCCGGAAAGCACGGGAACCGCCCCCCGCGATCCTGCGGGATCACCGGTACTGCTTTACAGCGGCGTCATGGCCGACGTGCGGGGGCTTCCGGAACTACTCGATCTGGCGGCCGAAGTACGAAAACGCGCGCTGCCGTGGACGCTCGACCTCGCCGGGGTGTGCTATCGCGCCAGTGACCGGGAACATGCCGAGGCGCGCATCGCCCGCGAGGGGCTGGCCGGTAGCGTCTCGCGCACGGGATGGTCCCGCTACGTACCCTGGCGCGACCTCGTGCCGCATTTCCGGCGGGCGCACGCCGGGCTGGTGCTCTGGCGTCCGCATCCGAACCACGATCATAAGATCCCGACGAAGTTCTACGAATACATCAGCTTCGGCCTACCGATTCTCTGCTCGGACTTCCCGCTGTGGCGGGCCTTCGTCGAGCGGCACGGCTGCGGTGCCGTCGTCGATCCGCGCGACACGCGGGCGGCCGTGGATCTGCTGGAGATGTGGTTCGGAGAGCCCGAGACGTACCGGGTGCTTTCGGAAGCGGCGTTTGCGGCGGCCCCGGCCTACCAGTGGGAGGTGATGGAAGCGCGCCTGCTGGCACTCTACGAAGACCTGCTCGGGTTCCCTGAAGCAGATGGGGCCGCGCCGGTCACCGCAGGATGACGAGCTTCTCGATGCCGGCGTCGTTGTTGATGCGTGCCGGCTCGCCATCGACCGTGAGAAAGATCTTGTAGAGGTAGACGCCGGGCGCGAGGAGGTCGCCGTCGGCGTCGCGGCCGTCCCAGAAGACCTTGTTCCATCCGATGCGGAGGCCGCCGCCGTCGAGCAGGCCGGGGTCGCGCACGAGGTCGAACTCCTGCACCACGCGCCCGGTGAGCGTGTAGACGCGGATCCGGAGGTCGTCGATGCCGGCGGTGTCGGAGCCGCGCACGAGGAAGGCGAAGCGCGTGAAGCCGGACATCGGGTTCGGGTACGGATAGATCGACCCGATCTCGAAGGAGGAGGCCACCCGGAAGTGGACCTGGTACGGGCTGCCCTCGGCCTCGTTGCCGGCCACGTCGAAGGCTTCGACGCTGAACGTGTGGGCGGCGTCCTCGCCGGTGAAGTCGGGCGTGTAGCGCACGCGGGCCTCGTTGCGCGTGCCGGTGCCCGGCTCGAAGACGAGGTCCGGGCTGGTGAAGGGGATGCGCCGGCCGTCGAGGCGGACCGTCACGAGCGTCGTGTCCGTGAGGGGCTTGAGCAGGTTCTCGTCTTCGAGGACGACCTCGAAGATCGGCCGGTTGGGGAGCTGCGGCAGGTCGGGGTCCTGGAGGTTGCGGAGCGGCTCCGGGTTGTGGGGCAACGCCTCGCCGTCCACGGTCACGGCGAGCAGCGGCGGGGCGGCGTCGCCGAGGACGCGAAATTCGGCGAGGGCCGTATTGTTGAACGTCAGGCGCTCGGTCAGGCCCGGCTGCTCGGCCTCCACCTTGAGCTGGTTCTTCCCGACGAGCCCCGCCGTCTCGATCCGGAAGTGCACCTCGGCGGCCTCGTCCGGCGTGAGCGTGGTGAGCGTGTCGCTGCCGGCGAGGCGCGTGCGGTTGGTGGGGTCGGTGAGGAAGAGCCGCACCACGACGGAGTCGGCGGCAGCGTCGCTCAGGTTGAGCACGCGCGCGGTCACCGCCAGCGGCTCGGCCTCCTGGAGCGTATCCGCCGAGAGCGTGAAGGCGGTGTTGTCGATGACCAGCTCGGGCGTGGAGGTGAAGTCGACGCTCCACCGGGTGAGTTGCGGCGTGGCGCGCTGCGACGGGTCGGCGAGCGTGGCGCGCAGGCGCAGGAAGGGATGCGCCTGCGCGTCGATGGCGGAGAGGTCCACGGGCGCCTGCGCGAGGCTGTCGAGGAGGGCCTCGCCGGTGTCGGCGTCGAGCACGTCGATGCGGACGGAGCTGTCGGCGTTGGGCAGGGCCGCCTGCCAGCTCAGCGTGGTCCATTCGCGCGCCGGCCCGATCCGGGGCGAGCGCGTGGTGCCTCGGGGCTCCTGGAAGAAGAGGACTTCTTCCTGAACGATCTCGTTCGTCCCGCCGATGGGGTCGACCCACTCCCGCGTCTCCTCCGGATACCCGATGCGGGTGCGCATCAGCCACAGGTCCCCGTAGACCTGGTCGTCGATCGTCGTGCTGCCGATGCTGCGGAAGAGGGTCTTGATGTCTTCGGGGATCACCGGGCCGCTCTCGTTGGCCAGCGGGCGGGTGCGCACGAAGACGTAATCCCCCGTTTCGAGACCGGCGATGAGGGCCTCCAGGCCGGCGCGGGCTTCTACCGGATCGACGAACCGGT
Organism: Rhodothermales bacterium; assembly: GCA_033721675.1. Lineage (GTDB taxonomy): Bacteria > Bacteroidota > Rhodothermia > Rhodothermales > JAWWAN01 > JAWWAN01. The sequence continues at coordinate 3,104 of JAWWAN010000256.1, forward strand.
TCTGGTAGGTGGGGAACGATCCGGAGGCCTTGACCCGGCCGGTGACGCCGTCGAGGACGAGCAGGCCGAAGCCCAGTCCCAGCCGCTCGTAGGCCTGCCCCTCGACGACGAACATGCCTTTGAACTGGCTGCTTCCGCGCGCCGCCGAGAAGAAGACCTCGACCGGGTAGTCCGCCAGGGCCCACGCGCCGTCCTGCCGGGAGAGGGTCGCAGCGTGCTCGTTGCGCTCGAAGAGGGGGCCGGCCTGTGTCCACGCGCTGCCGCCGGCCTCGCCGCCGGCGAAGAAGGCGGCCTCGCGCCAGTTCTTGAGGCCGTCCTCGGTCTCGATGCGCGCGCGCCAGTAGTAGACGCGGTCCGCCTCGAGCGGGGCCTCCGGCTGCCACACGGCGAACGACCCGGTGGTGACGGCGCGGTGCGTGCGCTTGCCCGGCGTGTCGAACGAAGGGGCGGTGTCGAGCTCGAAGACAATCGCCGTCTCGCGCTGCTGCGGCACGAACGTGACGCGGAAGCGGGGCGCGTCGGTGCCGACGGCGCTCATGTCCAGCGGGGCTACCAGCGTCAGCTCGGCCGAGAAGACCGTGTGGCGCCGCTCGGCGCTGTTGTTGGCGTCGTTCTCCTCGCGGTACCGGTCTTCCGGGTCGACGCTGACGCGGAAGCGGTTGTCCCCGACCAGGGCCTCGTCGATGGGAACGACGAAGCGGACGTCCTGCGTGAGGGCGAACGGAGCGACGCGCTGGGTGTAGGTCGTCTCCGCGCCGTCGGGCGCGGCGTGTACGAGCGTCACGGTGACGCTGTCTTCAGGGACCAGGCCCCGGTTCTTGAGCGCGACGTCTACGGTGATCGCCTCGTCCGACGGGATGGGCGCCGCCGGGGTGATGCGGATCTGCTCGGGTTCGACGACGAGCTCCGGCCGGGTGGGGATCGAAATCTGGGTGGCGGGGTCGCCGATGAGGCTGAACTGCACGAGATCCCGGAGCGAGAACGCGCCGGAGGCCACGTAGCGCCGCTTGGCCTCCTGGAAGACCCGCCCGAGCGTGCGCATGGTGTCGGCGAAGACGACGTCGTGGACGTGCTTGCCCATCGCGGCCGAGGCGCTGATGGAGCTGAGGCCGGAGGTGCCCCAGTGCGCGATCGAGCCGTTGAGCGAGCCGACGACGAGCGCCTCGCCGAGCACCTTGAAGTCGTCGCGCTGGAAGAGCCCGCCGGCGAAGGCGCCGGTGCGGCAGCCGAGCGAGAGCGCGACGGGCAGGCGCGTGGCGTTGTTGAAGTCCTCGGGCGGATCGACGACGATCTCCCACGTGCTGGCGGCCGAGTGGCCGAAGTAGGAGAGCCACGAGGCGCCCTCGCGCAGGGCCACGCGCAACGAGTCCTGGAAGTTGACCGTGGTGGCCGTATTCGAGTTGCGGAAGAAGTGCAGCGTGTCCATCCCCGACGGGGCGGCGAGGGCCTGGCGGGACCACGGGAGCACGAACGACTGGAGCAGACGCTGCTCGTTCGTGTCCGAGCCGCCCACCATCATCATCATCCGCTTGTTCCAGTCCTCCACGGCCCCGGACTCGTAGGTCTGGACCTTCTGCAGGAACAGCAGCCCCTCGGCGTCCTCCCGCGTCGGGATGCGTCCGACGGCGAGCGCCTCGTACCAGTCGCCGGGGCCCTGGGTCTCCATGGCGTACCATCCGTCGGACGAGGCTTTTCCGTAGGAGGGGACGTCCCACGCGTCGCGGGGTTTGAGGCGGTCCGGGTAGACGGTGTCTCCCCAGAACAGCAGGAAGCGCGGGGCCTTGCGCCAGCGCAGCGTCTGGTGTACGAAGCGCCGGATGGCGAGCGGCGTCGGGCGCCCGTAGTCGAACTGGTCGAAGAGATCCTGCACGTCGACGACGGCCACGTCGAAGCCGTTGCGGACGCGCCGGTAGTCGGCCATCGCCTCGGCCGAGCCGCGCAGGGCGCGCGTGGTGACGATGACGTAGTCGGCCTCGTGGGTCGTCGCGGCCCAGTCGCTCGCGCGGTCGATCTCGAAGGCGGCCGGCGTTTTGAGGGCGGCGGGCGCAGCGGCCCAGTACGTGACGGCGCCGCTGGACTGGTCGGCGAAGATGGCGTCCTGGCCTGCCGGGGTGATGCGGAAGACGCGCCGGTCGCGGGGGTTGAACACCCGCACGTCGCCGCCGCTGAAGCCGGTCATGCGCAGCCGGCGCGACCCGGCCGTCGGATAGGAGAAGCGGAGCGCATTGGACTGCGCGGCGAGCGCCCGGGTGTACTCGACCGTCACCCAGTCATAGTAGAGGATGTTGGGCGTGGCGGCGAACTCGTTGTGCGAGATCAGGCGCACGCCCAGCCGGTTGTTGGCGGCCACGTGCTGGCTGGCGACCGCGCCGCTGAACGTCTGGAATTCGTAGCCCGTCCAGTCGGCTTCGTCGGCGGTCTGGAAGGCGAGGGTGCCGCTGGCGGTGCTCTCCAGGCTGAGCTCGGCCCGGTGGCGGGTGGCGGTGATGCTGGTGAGGCGGGCCCGCACGCGCACCGAATCGTCGGGGCTGCGGATCAGATTCGAGAGGACGAACGCGAGGTTCTGCGCGACGGACTCGGTGCCGCTGTGGCGCAGCTGGTTCGTGTACCACCCCTCGCCGCGCGTGTAGAATGGGTTCTCGGCGTTGAGGGTGCCGTCGCCGTCGTGGTAGAGCCGCTGATCCTCGACGCGC
>JAWWAN010000257.1:0-5793 GCA_033721675.1 Rhodothermales bacterium
CGAACCGCTCGACCGGCTCCGGCAGCAGCGTGCGCTCAACGCCCTGCTGGACCGCATGCTCAACCGATTCAGCGAGCTGGCCGCCGCGCTGCCCGCCACCTACGAGGTCGTCTCGCGCGAGGCGCTGCCGGAGCCCGGCTCCGGCGTGGTACCCGGCAGCGTGCCCATCCAGGAGGCGCCCTTCCGCGAGACGGCGCGCCGCTTTCTGGAGACGCGCGCCACCCGCAACCTCGCCGAAGCCAACGAAACGCTTCTGCGCGAGACCGCTGCCGTGCTCGACGGGCTCTACGCGGTCGATCAGCAGGTGCGCTTCAACCTGCAGGCGGCCCTCGACGAGCTGGAGGCGGACGAGCCCGACGCGGCCCGCGCCGCGACCCTGGCCACGGAGGCGCTCCAGCGCGCCTGTGCCCACCTCGGCCGGTTGCGTACCCGCTCCGAGGCGTTCGCCGGGGCCGTCCACGAGCAGGTCGCAGCGGCCACACGCGGGCTGGTCGATCCGCTGGAGGAGGAGATCGCGGGGCGGACCGGCACGGCCGCGCGGCTCCAGCGCGAGCCGCGCGCCGCCCTTTCGCGGGGGGCGTCGGCGCTGGCCCGGGCGCGGCACTTCGTGCGGGCACGCTACGGGGTGCTGCGGCGCTGGCTCGGCCTGTGGCTCCGGCCCTTCGCGCGCGAGGTCCGCCGCGAGATGCGCGCCAGCCGCGGTCTCGACGAGCTGGAGCCGGCCGAGGTCCTTCAGCGCCGCGATCAGGCCGCGCTCTCCTCGGCGCTCACCGAGCGCCTGCCCTTCATCTACCAGAAGCTCTTCGCCCTCGCCCCGCTCGACGCCGACGACTTCCTCGTGGGGCGAGCGGCCCAGGCCGAGACGGTGGCGCTGGCGCTGCGGCGGTGGCAGGCGGGCGTGGCGTGCTCGGTAGCCGTGGTGGCCGAGCCCGGCGGCGGTGCTTCCAGCTTTCTGGGCCGCATCCGCCGCAGCCTGCCCGACGAGCCGCCCGTGGCGGCGCTCCGCTTCGCCTACGGGTTGCCCACCGAGGAGGCGCTGGCCAAGCGGATCGGGGCGGCGCTCGGCGTGCCGCAGCTCCGCAGCCTCCACGCGCTGCGGCGCTACCTGGAGGCCGGCGCCGTCGCAGGGCCGCAGGCGCGGCGCTTCGTAGTCCTTCTCGAAGACCTCCACCATCTCTACCAGCGCGCCCCCGGCGGCTTCGACTTGCTGCGCCAGCTCGGCCTGCTCATCGCCGCCACGGGCCGTCAGGTCTTCTGGATTGCCTCGGCGCAGACGCACGCCTGGCGGTATATCGACGCCGTCACGGGCCTGAGCGATGCCTTCGCGTTCACCGTCGAGCTGCCGCCGCTGGACCAGGCAGACCTCGAACGGGCCATCGTCGAGCGGCATCGCCTCAGCGGCTTCAACGTGACGTTCGAGCCGGCCCCGCTGACGGCGCAGCGCCGCCGCTACCGCCGCGCAGACCCCGAGCGGCAGCAGGCCCTCGCCCGCGCCGAGTACTTCGAGCAGCTTCACCGGCTCTCCGGCGGCAACCCCTACGGGGCGCTCTTCCTCTGGCTGCGCTCGATCGAGCGGGTGGAGGAGGATGCCCTCGTCATCGCACCCCTCGAACGCTTCAGCTACGGCTATGTGCGCCGGCTCGATCCGGCGGCCCTGATGACGCTGCGCGTGGTCTTCCAGCGCGGCAGCCTCACCGCCGGCGAGCACGCGCGTCTCTTCGGCCTTCCCGAAGCCGAGAGCCGCACGACGCTCGCTCACCTGGCCGGCCTGAACCTGCTCGCGCCGGCCGCCGGTTCTAACGGGAGCAGCGAGGTCTTCACCATCCACCGCCCCGCCTACCGCCCCCTCGCCGACGAGCTGCGTGCGCTGAACCTGGTGGAGTAACCACGAGCCCGCGCGCACATCCGCCCACCCGAACGACGGAACCCCGATGCTGGGTCTGATACTCTCTCTGGCGCTGATGCAGGTAACGCCGCTGGCCGATACGGCACAGGCGGCCGTTCCGGTGGGGACGGCAGACACCCTGCCCGGCCCCCGCGCCACGCCGATCGACACCGTGCCGCCCGCCGTGCCGCTCGTGCTCGCCCCGGTAGTGACCCCATCCGGACCCCAGGATGCCCCCCCGCAGGTTTCGGTAGATTCGTCCCGTGCGGACACGACCGGAAGCGACACGACCCGCACGAACCGCGCCCGGGCGGGGCAACCGGTCCAGGCCCGCATCGACACCGTGGTGGTACGCGAGCCGCCCCGCGACTCGGCCATCGAGGCGCTGCTGCAAGGGCTGGAGCGCGACGCCGACGAACTCCGAGCGGGCGTAGCACAGCAGCTCGATCAGGTGCGGCGCACGTTCTCATTGTTTCGCCTCCTGCTGGCGCTCGGGCTGGTGGTGCTGGTCGTTCTCGGCATCAGCCTGGCGGTGTTCATGCTGGAGCGGCTGGCCCGGTGGCGCCCGGCGTGGGCGCCGGGCATCCGCAAGGCGGTACCGCTGGTGCGCTTCGGGCTCTGGGTGCTGGCGCTGTGGATCCTCGTCGGGAGCTTCTTCGGGGGGTCCGGGCTGGTGCTGGTGCTCTCCGTGCTGCTGGCGCTGGCGGCGCTCGCCTTCGTCCTCTTCCAGTTCTTGCGCGACTTCGTGGGCGGCCTCGTGCTGCTCATCGAGCAGCCGTTCCAGGTAGGGAGCCGCGTGGCGGTCGGGGAGCAGGAAGGGACGGTCGAGAAGATCGGGCTGCGCAGCTTCCGCCTGCAGACCACCGAGGGCGAGGCCGTGGTGGTGCCCAACGCCGAGGTGCTGCGGCGGTCCGTCCGCAGCACGGCGGCCGGGGCGCCGGAGGAGGCGGTGACGGTGCGCCTGTCCTTCCCGCACACCCTCGGCGTGGACCGGGCCCGCCAGCTCGCCCGCGAGGCGGCCTACGCATCTCCCTATATCTTTCTGGGGCGTCCGGTGGCCGTGCGGCTGGCCGACGCCGGTGCCACCCCGCACCCGACCCACTTCGTGGTCTCTGCCTTCGCGGTCGATGCGCCCTACGCCGGGGCGCTGGCGGACGACGTGCTGCGGCTGGCCCACGCGGCCTTCGAGCGAGCAGCCTCCGGCGAGGTCGTCCGCCCCGGCGCGGGTTGAGGAGTGCTCGGATGCACGCGGCGCTAAAATAGTACGGGCGTTCAATTGAACGCCCGTACTAGGCGGTGCGAAGAAGCGGAGGGGCCCCCTGCGAAGAAGCGGAGAGGCCCCCTGCGAAGAAGCGGAGAGGCCCCTCTGCGAAGAAGCCGCCACACGGCAGGGCTCACACGCTGCCGTCGCCGGCGGGCCTGACGTCGTCGTCGGCGTGGGGCAACGCCGGGCTCTGCGGGGTGCCGACGCGGCTGAGCATGCCGGCGATGTCGATGCCCGTCGAGGCTTTCAGGCTCTCCAGCATGGCGGGCGTGGCGCCGGCGATCTGGTTGAAGACGCCCGGCACGCCCTGGCCGCTGCCGCTGTCCACCACGGTCAGCTTGTCGATCTTGAGATGATCCACCGTCTCGACGATCTGCGAGAGGATCTCGGGGAGCATCTGGATCAGGAAGAGCCGCTCGGCATCCGTGCCGGCATCCTTCCACAGGGTCAGCTTCTCGCGCAGCACCTCCACCTCGGCCTTGCCGCTCTCCAGAATCTTGGCCGCCTCGCCGATGGCGATCTCCTCTTTGGCGCGGCGCTCGGCCTCGGCGCGCACCACGACTTCGGCGCGCTGCCGCTTCTCGGCCAGCCGGATCTCTTCTTCGGCCAGCTCCTGCTCGGCCTGCGCCTCGGCCAGCCGCCGCGCTACCGACACACGGGCTTCCTCCGCCTCCGAGAGCGCGGCGAGCTGCGCCTCCCGGATCCGGACCTCGTTCTCGGCCTCGATGATCTTCTTCTTGGCGTCGGCCTGGGCGAGGCGGGCCGACTCCTCCTTCTGCGCCTCGGCGATCTCGGCCGCCGAGATGATGTGCGCCGTCTGCTGGCGGCCGATCGCGTCGAGGTACCCGCGGTCGTCCTCGACGCTCTGGATCTTGAGCGTGTCCAGCTGGAGGCCGAGGGCGCTCAGGTCGTTGTCGGCTTCGTCGAGCAGTTCCTTGGCGAACTTGAGCCGGTCTTCGTTGACCTCTTCGGGCGTGAGCGAGGCGAGCACGCCGCGCAGGTTGCCCTCCAGCGTCTCCTTGGCGAGGATCTGGATCTCGTCCAGGCTGTTGCCCAGCAGGCGCTCGACGGCGTTCGCGAGATCGGTCTCGTTCGAGGCCACCTTCACGTTGGCAATCGCGCGGACGGTGAGCGGGATGCCGCCCTTCGAGTAGGCGTTCGTCACCGTCAGGTCGATGGGGATCGTGTTGAGCCGCAGCCGGTCCACCTTCTCCAGCAGCGGGATGCGGAACCCGCGCCCGCCCCGGATGATGCGGTAGCCGACCGTGGTGCCGTCGGACAGCCGGTTCGTGCGCCCGCTGAAGATGAGCACTTCGTTGGGCTGGCAGATCTTCAGGTTCGCGCGGATGATCCCGAAGATCGCCATGATGCCGGCGATGATGACGCCAGAGATCAGGATGATGGTTTCCATGGGCTGTCCTCCGTATGTGGCGCGCGGCGAGCCGCGCGGGGTGGATCGGGCACACGCACCGGCCGGCGGCCGGGCGCTCACTTCGGTTTGACGACCTCGGCCACGCGCCCCTCGACGCGGACGACCACCACCTCGTCGCCGGGCTGGAAGGCGCCGTCGGCGCCCTCGAAGGAACGGGCGGGCAGTTGCAGGCGCTGCCCCTTGCTGACGACGCTGATCTTGCCCCGGTCTGCCCGGTCGAACGGCAGGATCACCGTCGCCGTCCGGCCCTTGAGGTCGCGCGCGCCGATGTCGCTGGAGACGTGGGCGTAGCCGACGCGCTTGATGACGTAGTTGCCGCCGAGGCCGATGAGGGCACCGGTGAGCGCCGCTAGCACGGCCGTCAGGGGCTCGCCCGTGCCCACCAGCGACAGCAACACGCCGGTGAGGCCGAAGAAGGCGGCGAAGAGGAACAGGGCACGGATGCTGAAGAGATCGACGAAGTCCGGCGCCCCGCTCACGCCCGAGCCGGTGTCGATCTCGCCGTCGTAGTCGGCTTCCGTGTCGAAGTCGAAATCTACCTCTGCCTCGGCATCGAAATCGACATCGGCGTCGAAGTCGGCTTCGACGTCCGTGTCGGTCTCGCCGCCTCCGAAGATCGAGAGGAGGACGAAGAAGCCGCCGACGAGCAGGCTGATCCAGTAGACCGTATCCATCGCTTCCGCTGGCCGTTGGGTGGACCTCAGGCTACGGGGACAGAATAGGGCCGGTTACCGGATCGTGTCAACTTCACAACATATTTAAAACGTTAGGTTTGGAGCTAGAATTGCCTTAGCAATAGAGTCGGATTCTGGCGCGGATTCACATTAGTTCGGCGTTTCTGTATCGGTATGGCCCTGGGGCGCCGCCCCGAGGCCTCACGCCACCGGGGTCACGGCGGCGGTGTCTTCCTCGCCGGTGCGGATGCGATAGACGCGCTCGACGGGCAGCACGAAGATCTTGCCGTCGCCCACCTCGCCGGTCCGCGCCGCCGCCAGGATGGCCTCGACGGTCGCCTCGACGAACGGCTCGGAGACGCCGATGTCCAGCATCACTTTTTCGGTCAGCTCCATCTTGACGGTCATGCCCCGGTAGGTCTCTACGCGCGCGTGCCGGGAGCGCGAGCGCGAGCAGCAGAACGAGAGGAGCGAGGCGGCGAAGCACGGCAGGGCACGGAGCAGGGCGGTAGCGAACGAACGCCTCTCCCACGTCCGC
>JAWWAN010000258.1:0-5790 GCA_033721675.1 Rhodothermales bacterium
GATCAGCATCTACGGGTCGGACAACCGGGTCAAGGCGTTCATTCGCTTCAACGACCCCGGCCAGACCTTCGAGAACGATTCCCAGAGCGGCGGCATCATCCGCATGCACCTGCCCTCGACGATGTTCGACGGCGTGCTGGACGTGCTCCGCAACGAGGATCCGGTCTACGTCTACTTCGCGCAGGGGCGCGGCTTCCTCTCGACGTCGAAGGAGCCCGTCGGCGAGGCCGAGTAGCCCGCACGCACGGCGTTCTCCAGCCCTGCGAGACCGCGACGAGCCGGTCCTGGCCTGGTGCCGGGGCCGGCTCGTGCGTTGCCGGCTCAGAAGCTCACCCGCAGGCGCGCGTTGATGGTCCGGGGCGTCAGGCGGGTGGGCACGCGCTGCCAGATGCCCTCCTGGTCCGGCACCCACGCATACGCGACCGTGTTGGTCATGTCGAAGACGTTGAGCAACTCGGCCGTCAGGTCCAGCACGACGGGGCCGCCGGGGCCGTCGCCGAAGACGGCGATCTGCTTGGTCACGCCGGCGTCGATGCGGCGGAACTCCGGGTAGCGGGCCGAGAAGCGGTCTCCGGGGACCTGCGTGACGAGGTTGGAGCCGATGCGCTCGCCGGGTACGGGCGGCGTGTAGGGCAGGCCGCTGCCGAAGAGGGCGCGCAGGTGCAGCTTCCACGTGGGGTCGGTGGGGATGTAGTCCTGCACGAAGAGCGAGAACGTGTGACGCTGGTCGCTGGGGCGGGGGAGGAGGCCCTCCGTGCGATCCGTGCGGAAGGCGTCCAGGAACTCCTCGCGGGCGACGAGGAAGCTGTAGTTGATCCAGCTCTCCAGGCCGGGCACGAGCTCGCCGCGCACCTGGAGGTCGAGGCCATAGGTGTGCCCCTCGGCGTCGTTCTCGCCCGAGTACTCGACGCGCACGTTTTCCAGCGTGTACGAGATCAGGTGGGTGAGGTCCTTGTAGTAGGCTTCGCCGCGCAGGTAGAGGCGGCGGCGGGGCAGGAAGTACTCGGCGCCGGCCACCACCTGCATGGCCCGCTGGCTCTTGAGGTCGCGGTTGAGGGTCTCCTCGATGGTCTCGCCGGGTAGGGGAGCGCCGCGCAGCTCGCGGTACGTCGGGGCCTGGTAGTAGAGGCCCCACGCGCCCGTCAGCGTCAGCCGCTCGGAGGCGGCGAGGCGGGCCGAGAGGCGCGGGGAGACGGTCCACTCGTCGTTGAAGTCGAAGTAGTCCGCTCGCACGCCGGCGGTGACGACGAGGCGGCCGGCGGTGGGGAGGAGGTCCACGGCGTCCTGCACGTAGAGCGCGGCCTGGCGGGCGTCCAGCGCGGCGTCGTCGCGGAGGCTGTCGATGACGATGCGGACCGTATTGCCGTCGAGGTCGCGGCCCTGGACGGCGCCCTGCTCGTCGAGCCGGTCGTCGAAGCGGAGGCGGCGGAGGCTCCATCCGGCCTCGGCGGCGTGGCGGCGGCGGGTGAGCAGGTAGCGCCCCTGCGCCGTCGCCGTGGAGACCGCCACGCGGTTGTCGGCGCGCTCCTCCTGGTCGGCCGTCCCCCGCGGGATCTTGCCTTCTTCCGAGCCGGGGTCGCTGTTGGGGTCGACGTCGTAGATGACGGTCTTGCCGAAGAGGGCGTACTGCTCGGTCTCCACGGTCTCGAAGTAGCCCAGGTCGTGCTCGGCGCGGAACGACGGCGCGAGGCGGCTGGTGAGGCGAAGGCCGGCGAAGCCCGTCCGGTAGCCGTCGGTCTCGCGGCTGCGGCTGTCGTAGTTGATCCAGACGGACTGGAGGTCGGACGGCTGCGAGGGGTCGGCGCTGACGATGCCGAAGTAGGTCTTGCGCCCGCGCGGGTCGAGGTCGAACGTATGGTCGGCGTAGAGGCCGAGGGCCTGCACTTCGTGGCCGGGGGCGAGGCGGTAGGCCACGAGGCCCTGCACGTCCGTATAGTCCGGCCGGTACTCGCCCTTCAGCTCCTGCGTGGCGAAGAAGCGGCGGGCCTGCGCCTTGCGGACCCCGGCGATCCACCCGAGCCGCCCGTCCATCGCCGAGGACGAGAGCGTGGCGCCGGCATCGAGGAGGGAGGCGAAGGCGGACCCGCGCAGCGGCTCGCCTTCAGGGCGGCGGTAGCGGACGTCGAGCGCGGAGGCGAGCTTGCCGCCGTAGCGCGCGGGGAAGCCGCCGGTGTAGAGCGTCAGGCCGGCGGCCAGCTCGGGGTTGAGCAGCCCGAGCCCTTCCTGCTCGCCCTGGCGCGGGCGGAACGGCATGAAGACCTCGAAGCCGTTGATGAAGATCAGGTTCTCGTTGAAGCCGCCGCCGCGCACCGAGTACTGGTTGGAGAGCTCGTTGTTGGTCGCTACGCCCGGCAGCACCTTGAGCGCCCGGAAGCCCTTGAACGGGCCGGGCATGTCTCGCACCTGCTGTGGCTCGATCTCGAAGACGCCGGCCTCCACAGGCGTGGCGGTGTCTTCCACCGTCACGCCGTCCATCTCCACCACGTCCGCCGCCAGCCGCACGTCGAGCCGGGCCACGGCATCGCGCCGGACGACGACGGAGTCGACGCGGGCGACGAAGCCGATGGCGGAGAACCGGAGCGCGTAGCGGCCCGCCGGAATCCGGAGCGCGTAGCGGCCGCCTTCGTCGGTGGCCGTGCCGAAGTTGGTGCCGTCCACGACGACGGTGACGCCGGGCAGCGCCGCGCCGGTGCCGGCCTCGGCCACATTGCCCTCGACGCGCCCCCACCCCTGCGCCAGCGCCAGGCCGGGCACCAAGGAGAGCATCGAGAGCCAGAAAAGGGTGCGCGTCGTCGTCATGCTGCCCGCTGCGAATCGGTCCGGGAAAATCGTGAACGTAGTAGCAGTTCGGACGCAGGCAGCGGAAGGTAGAGGGAGTGGCCATCGGGCAGCGGGACAAACGCGATCCGCCGCGCGACGTTCCTGCGGGCCGCGGATGTGCCCTGCGCCGCCGCCGTGCGAAGCGGTCCGTCTGCCCCCGCCCGTTGTGCCTGTTTCTGCGAGGCTGCCCGCCTCGTTTACCCTTCCTGTCCTCCCCTTTGCATGGGGAGGGACGTGGGGGAATAGCGCGGTGCCTGCCAGAAAAGTCCCCCTCCATGAGAAGGCTTGTCCCGAGCGGAGCCGAGGGAACGGGACAGGGGAGGTAGACCCACCGCCGCGATCAGACCGGGCGCGGCTCCAGTCGCATCGAGCGGCGGTCTGATGGATGATTGCTGATGGGCGATGGATGATTGCAGAGGGGGCACGACACCGGGTTCCTTCCCTCATCAATCCATGCTCTGCACTCATCCATCACCGCGAACCCGCATCATCCCTCCTGGCCTCCCCTTGGCATGGGGAGGGGCGTCGGGGTGTGTTGATAATACCCGTCAGCGCGAGTAGACTTAGAGAGAGGAGCCAGAACACAGGGCTCTGCGCCGCGCTCACCAGCCGAGGGCAGATCCATGCGCTACGCTGCACTCCTGCTCATCGTGGGGATGGCCTTCACCACCCCGGATCCCGTCGAGATCACCGAGTGGCCCGTGCCGTGGGAGGACACCCGCCCCCGGGATCCTTACGTCGCGCCGGATGGACGCGTCTGGTTCGTCGGGCAGCGCGCCGACTACGCCGCCGTGCTCGATCCCGAGACGGGGGAGTTCAGCCGGTTCGACCTGCCGCCGGGCGCCGGCCCGCACAACCTGATCGTGGACGGTGAGGGGATCGTGTGGTACGCCGGCAACCGGGCCGCGCACATCGGCCGCCTCGACCCCGCCACGGGCGCGATCCGGCAGTATCCGATGCCCGACCCGGCGGTGCGGGATCCGCACACGCTGATCTTCGATGGCGACGGGGGCATCTGGTTCACCGTGCAGGGCGGCAACTTCGTGGGGCACTTCAGGCCCGAGGACGGGTCGGTGCGCCTCGCGCCGGTGTCCACGAGCGGGGCACGCCCCTACGGCATCGTCGTCGAGCCCGGCGGGCGGCCCTGGATCGCGCTCTTCGGGACGAACAAGCTGGCGACGGTAGACCCCGAGACGATGGCGCTCACCGAGATCGACCTGCCTCGTGCCGAGGCCCGTCCTCGCCGCATCGGCCTCACGTCGGACGGCGCCGTCTGGTACGTGGACTACGCGGCCGGCCGGCTCGGCCGCTATACGCCCGCCGACGGCGCCTTCGCCGAGTGGGAGCTGCCCGGGGGCGACGGCAGCCGCCCCTACGCGATGGCCGTGGATGATCAGGACCGGGTCTGGTTCGTCGAGACCGGCTCCGACCCCAACCGCTTCGTCGGCTTCGACCCGGCGACGGAGGCGTTCTTCAGCGTCACCGGCATCGCCAGCGGCGGCGGCACGGTCCGCCATATGGTGTTCCACGCCCCCACGCGTACCGTCTGGTTCGGCACCGACGCCAACACCATCGGCCGCGCCATGATTCCGTGACGAGCGACTGGCCACTGGGGGCGGGCCACCAGGGCGTTCGTGCCGCCCCCCCAGTGGCCATTTTCCAGTCGCTGATCCCCATCCCATGACGCGTCTCGCAGTGATCGCAGGGGTCGGATTCGTGCTGGCGGTCGGTGCCTACCCCGACGCGCCCCCGCCGGCGCACACGGGCGGTTTCGGCGAGCCGACGTGCCATCGCTGCCACTTCGGCCAGCCGCTCGACGCACCGGGAGGCGTGCTCACGCTGGAGGGCGTGCCTGCGCGCTACGAGGCCGGGCGCCGGTACGTGCTCACGGTCACCCTCGCGCGGGCCGGGATGGAGCGGGCCGGGTTTCAACTCACGGCGCGCACAGCCGGCGGTGCGCAGGCCGGGGCCCTGGCGCCGCACGACGCCGGCACCGCCGTCGCAATCGTGGATTCGACCGGCATCCGCTACGCCGGCCATGCCGAAGCCGGCTCGCACCTCGCCTCACCGGACACGGCGCGCTGGCGTCTCGTCTGGACGCCCGGCGCTTCGGCGGATACGGTGTTCTTCCACGTCGCCGCGAATGCCGCCAACGGCGATGCCTCGGAGTTCGGAGACTACGTGTACCGGCAGATGGCCCACGCTACATCCGAGTGAAGCGCGTGTGGTGATCGGGTGTGGGCCGTGTGAAATACGGGCCACCGCGTCTGGCGTGTTGAGGGATCGTAACAGCCGGCGCGCGGCCTGGATGGATCGTAACACGCCGCCCGAAACTGCTGAAGGAGGCGCCATTACCTATCCCAATGGCACGGCGCCCCTGCGGGCGCTGCCCCCTCCGGGCCTGCGAGTCTGGAGCGTTCGAGCCCTTTTCGAATCAAACTCGCACCCACGATGTCGCGCATATCCTTGCTCAGCCGCCTCCTCGGTGGGGCGATGCTCCCCCTCCTGACAGTATGCCTGTTATCCCTCGGCGCGGCGCCGGACGCGCGCGCCCAGACCCCCTGCGACGATCCCTGGGTCGTCGACCGCGGCGACACGCTCGCGCAGATCGCGAACCGCTGCGACGTCACCGTCGCCGCGCTCGTCGATGCCAACCCACGCATCGACGATCCGAGCACGATCTACGTCGGGCAGCGCATCGACGTGCCGGAAGACGGCGACGTGCCGGAAGACGGCCGCGCGCCGGAGCCGCCGGAGAACGACCAGCCCGAGACGGACAGTGACTATACCGTCAGGCCCGGCGACACGCTGGCCGGCATCGCAGCGCAGTTTGGCACCTCCGTCCGTGCCCTGATGCGCGCGAACCCGCAGATCGAAAACGCCGCCGTCATCCACGTCGGCACCGTGATCGACGTCCCCGGTGGCAACGACGAGCCGCCGGCACGCTCCCCGCGCGAGCCGACGCAGAAA
>JAWWAN010000259.1:0-5747 GCA_033721675.1 Rhodothermales bacterium
GGACGGCCAGCACGATCGGAAACCGAAACGCTTTCGAGAAGAGCGGAGCCTGCCCGCTGGAGCCTTCGAGCACGATGGACGCCCGGATCTCGGCAATCGCCGCCGCCACCTCGGGCTCGGCCATGCCGATGCGGCGCAGGATGCCTTTCGCCTCCTCATCCCGGTTCTGCTTCACCACGAGCCACCGGGGGCTGCGGGGTACCCGCCGCACCAGGAGCACGAACAGGAGGGCGGGGAGGGCCTCGACGCCCAGCATCAGCCGCCACGCCTGGGCACCCACACCCTCCAGCAGGAAGTTGGACAGGTACGCGATGAGGATGCCCAGCACGATGTTGAACTGGAAGAGCCCCACCAGCTTGCCCCGGGATGCTGCGGGGGCGATCTCCGAGATGTACATCGGCGCGGCGACCGAAGACACCCCCACGCCCACCCCTCCGATGAACCGGAAGAACATGAACGAGAGGATCTCCGGCGCGAGGGCAGAGCCCAACGCCGAAGAAAGGTAGAGCACGCCGACCCAGAACAGCGTCCGCTTGCGCCCGAGCCGGTCTGAGGGGATCCCGCCGAGCATCGCGCCCAGGACCGTCCCGTAGAGCGCGATCGCTACGGCGAAGCCGTGCATCCCGTCGCCGAGCGCCCACAGACGCTGGATGTCCTGCTCTGCGCCGGAGATCACGGCCGTGTCGAACCCGAAGAGAAAGCCGCCGAGCGCGACCGTGATCGACCAGCCGATCAGCTTGTTGTGACCCGCCATGGATTCCCCGGGTGCCTCCAGTGGATGAGGGCGCGGCGCTGCGCCCCAAGGTAGCACCGCTGCGCGACGCGCGCAATCGGGGCCGTCACCGCGCCGCCGGCGCTTCCTCTGTCCCTCAGGGGCCGTCCACTGCCCGCCACATGTGCACGACGGAGAGGAACCGCTCCCCGGCCTGGAGCGCATAGGGCTCCGTCCCGAAGGGGCGAAACCCGCAGGAGGCATAGAGCCGGAGCGCCGGAGCATTCGACGCCGTGACCCTGAGCTGGACGACGCGCGTGCGGGGCGCCGCCTGCGCGTGCGTCAGCACCGCCTCGACCAGCGCCCGCCCGATCCCCCGGCCCCTGCACGCGGGCGCCACGTACATGCCGAACAGCGTCGCCTTGTGGCGGTTGCGTTCGCGCTGCTCGAACCGAAGCCCCGCCACCCCGGCGAGCCGGCCGCCGACGAACGCGCCGTAGGCGAGCTCGGTGGGGTCGGGATGGTCTGCGACGCGGGCCGCCCACCAGTCCAGGGGCAGCGGTGCGCGTTCGGCCACGGTGGCCGTGAAGGCGTCGGGCGCGTCGGCGTAGGCCCGGAGCAGGATCGCCCGGTAGTCCGCAGCGTGAACCGGAGTGAGGCGGAGGATGCGCATCGTCGAGACCGAGGCGAGGGCGCCTCGCCGCGCGGGAGCGACGGGAGGCCGGCATCCGACAAGCAACGGGGCGCCGCCGGAGAAATGCAAGAAGACCTTGCGGGCGGGCGTCTCGCGGGCCGAACTTCGGGCGGGGCGCCGGGTATCCCGTCCCTCCCTGTCCGCGCCGTTCGCCACGCATCCGACGGAACCATGCCCGTTCTCCGCCTTCCCGGACTCTTGCTGCTCGCCGTGCTCGCCGTGCCCATGGTCCGGGCGCAGGACTTCCAGATCGAGACCTACCGCAGCGCCGCCGACGCCGTCATCGACGCGGCGCTGGCCGACAGCAGCGGCTTCGACCGGCTGGCCTACCTGTGCGACACGTTCGGCCATCGCCTCAGCGGTTCGGAGAGCCTGGAGCGCGCCATCGACTGGATCCTGGCCGAGATGGAGGCCGACGGGCTCGCCAACGTCCACGGCGAAGAGGTGATGGTGCCCCACTGGGTGCGAGGCCGGGAGGCGCTCACGCTCGTCGCCCCGCGTGAGCAGCCCATGCGGGTGCTCGGCCTCGGCGGCAGCATCGGGACGCCGCCCGAGGGCATCGAGGCGGACGTGCTCGTCGTCGGCTCGTACGAGGAACTGGCGGCGCGGGCGAGCGAGGCCGCCGGCAAGATCGTCCTCTACAACGTGCCGTTCACCACGTACGGGCAGACCGTGCAGTACCGCACGGGCGGCGCCGTCGCCGCGGCCCGGGCCGGCGCCGTGGCGAGCCTCGTCCGCTCGGTCGGCCCCTACTCGATGGACACGCCCCACACGGGTAACAGCCGCTACGAGGACGGCGTCCCCCGGATTCCGCACGCCGCCGTGACGATGGAGGACGCGATGATGATGCAGCGGATGCAGGACCGGGGCCAGCCCGTGCGCCTGCGCCTGATGATGGAGGCGCAGACCCTCCCGGACGCCCGCTCGCGCAACGTCGTGGCCGAGCTCGTCGGGCGGGAACGGCCGGAGGAGGTCGTCGTCCTCGGCGGGCACATCGACTCGTGGGACGTCGGGCAGGGCGCCATGGACGATGCCGGCGGCTGCGTGGCGGCCTGGCAGGCCGTCAAGCTCCTCAAAGACCTCGGCCTGCGCCCGCGCCGCACGATCCGCGTGGTGCTCTGGACGAACGAGGAGAACGGCCTGCGCGGCGCCACCGCCTACCGCGACGCCCACGCCGACGAGCTCGACCGCCACGTGCTCGCCATCGAGAGCGACGCCGGGGTCTTCAAGCCCTCCGGCTTCGGCTTCGGCGGCACGGCCGAGGCCTATGCCGTCGTCCAGGAGATCGGACGCCTGCTCGACCGCATCGAGGCCGGCACGATCACGCGCGGCGGCGGCGGGGCAGACATCGGCCCGATCATGCGCGAGGGCGTGCCCGGCATGGGGCTCTCCGTCGACGGCTCGAAGTATTTCTGGTACCACCACACGCCCGCCGACACGATCGACAAGCTGGACCCGCACGAGTTCAACCTCTCGGTGGCGGCGATGGCCGTGATGGCCTACGTCGTGGCCGAGATGCCCGAACGCCTGCCCCGCCCCGGCGAAGCCAGCTCGAACTGACGACGGCCCCAGGGCTTATAAGAGCCGATTCCGCTATCCGGATCGATGCCGACACTCGAAGCGATCCAGACCACGCTCCGGCGCGAGTTGCCTTACCTGCGCGTGCACTACCACGTCGATACGCTCGGCGTGTTCGGCTCCTTCGTGCGCGGCGAGCAGACGGCGGGGAGCGACCTGGATGTGCTGGTGACGTTCACAGAGACGCCCGGTCTGCTCGCGTTCGTCGCACTGAAGCAGTATCTGGAAGACCGCCTCGGCCTGCGCGTGGATCTCGGCATGCCTGACGCCGTGAAGCCGCTGCTCGCGCCCTCGATCTTCGAGGACGTGCAGTATCTGTGAAGCGGACGCAGCGTCAATATCTCGAAGACATGCTCGCCGCGTTGACCCACGCCGAGGGTTTTCTTCAGGGTATGCGTTTCGAGGCGCTGGAAGCCGATCTGCGGACGCAGTATGCGCTCGAACGGGCTTTTACGATCATCGGCGAGGCGGCCAAGAAGATCGAGGAGCCCCTCAGAGGCCAGCATCCTGACGTCCCGTGGAAAGCCATCGCGGGCATGCGGGACGTGCTCGTGCACGGTTACTGGGCCGTCAACCTGGAAGTGGTGTGGAAGACGGTCCACGAGGATTTCCCCGGGTTGCGCTCGCAGATACAGCGCGTTCTGGCAGCACTCTCGGAGGCCGAGTAGCTCGACCCGCACGAGTTCAACCCGCGCGTGGCGGCGATGGCCGTGATGGCCTACGTCGTGGCCGAGATGCCCGAACGCCTGCCCCGCCCCGGCGAAGCCAGCTCGAACTGACGCGGGAGCCCGCTCAGAGGTGGGCGATGCACTTGATCTCGATCAGCAGCTCCGGCATCACCAGCCCCGCCACCTGAACCAGCGTCTGCGTGACCTCCGGGGTCTGGCCGTAGGCCTCCGCGCGGATGCCAAAGAGGTCTTCGATGTGGCCCATCGTATTCTGCATATCGGTCACGAGCCACATCTCGTCGACGACGTCGTCCATCGTCGCGCCGAAGTGTTCGAGCACCTCGGCGACGTTGGCGTAGGCCTGCCGCACCTGCGCCGCGAGATCGCCGGCTCCGACGACGTTGCCGTCGGCGTCCACGCTCACCTGCCCTGAGAGGTAGACGGCGTCGCCGAGCCGGACGCCGTTGGCGATGTACTCCTTGAAGGGCCCGAAGCGAACGACCTGCTTGCCGGAAGCCATCGTGGGTTCTCCGTCTCTGGGTGGGGTTCGCTGCGAGGCCGCCCGGATAGCGGGCGGCAAGGCGCGGTCGCCGACGGCGACGCGGGAAGATGCAATGGAAACGCGGAGGATTGCAACCGGCGCGACGGTCAGGCAGCCAAGGGGGCGATGCCTGCGCTCGACAACATTCTTCTAAAACAGGCGTTTGCCCAGGGCTGCCCACCGTTCCCCTGGCTGCCCGCCCCCGCTCATGATCTCGCTGCGCTCCTTCCGAGGGCTCTGCGGATGCCTCGCCGGGCTCCTGCTCTTCGCCGCCTGCGATGCATCCCCGGACAGCCTCTACGCCATCGACGAACCGCTCGGCGCCGACCCGCAGGCGCTGACCTTTCTGGCCGTCGGAGACTGGGGGCGCGACGGGGCGCAGCAGCAGGACGAGGTGGCCGGCGCCATGGCCGTCACCGCCGAGGCCATCGAGGCCGACTTCGTCATCTCCACCGGCGACAACTTCTACCCGGACGGCGTCAGCAGCACCCGCGATGACCAGTGGCGGACTTCGTTCGAGGAGGTCTACCAGGCGCCCGCCCTTCAGGTGCCGTGGTACGCCGTCCTGGGCAACCACGATTACCGCAGCGACCCGGACGCCCAGGTGGCCTATACCGCGCTGAGCGACCGCTGGACGATGCCCGCCCGCTACTACGCGGTGGAGTACGCCGTGGACGACACCACGGCCGCCCTGTTCCTCTTCCTCGACACCGTGAGCCTCGTGCAGAGCGACGAGGCCGAGGACGCCTTCGGGGCGCGCGTGGCGGCCGCGGCGCAGCGTCAGCTCCGCTGGGCAGACAGTACGCTGACCGCTTCCGAGGCAGCGTGGAAGATCGTCGTCGGGCATCATCCGGTGCGGTCGGCCTCGCGCAAGCACGCCGATCCCCCGGAGCTGGAGCGCGGCCTGCGGCCGCTGCTGGAGCGCCACGGCGTCGCGGTCTACCTGAGCGGGCACGTGCACAGCCTGCAACACATCGAGCCGGCCGGGGGGGTCCACTACTTCGTCTCCGGCGCCGGCTCCTCCGCGCGGCTGGTGGGGACGGAAGAGGGGCTGCGGTTTGCTGCGGGCGTGCCGGGCTTCATGGCGGGCGTGCTGACGCCGCGCAGCCTCGCCGTCTATTTCATCGATCACAGCGGGGTGGTGGGCTACGCCACCGAGGTGCCGCGTCCGTAGCGGCCCGCCGTGCGCCTTCGCCGGTTCTCGATCAGATCTTCTCGGGGTCTTGGTGATCTTGCCGTGGCCTGCCGAGGTTCAAGGCGGCTTGTTTCGGAGTACCGTCACCAAAGACCTGAATCGATAGATGAATCACGACGCAGTCATCGGACGCAATCTGCTGCTGGGGCTGCTCGGGCTCGTCCTGAGCATGCTCCTGTTGCAGTACGCCGTGTGACCCGGCCCGCCGATCACACTGGCCCTATGCCGGGGGCCGCTCCATCGCGGGGCGGCCCCCGCTTTTTTTTGAGCGGTTCGACGAGGCATCGCCCCCCTCGGCCCGGCCCTCGACGCCCTGCTGCGCCTGCGCCCCGTGCGCTACCGCTTCCGTGAGGGCACCA
>JAWWAN010000260.1:0-5728 GCA_033721675.1 Rhodothermales bacterium
AGAAGGGCGGCACCACCTACGTAGGCATCGAGACGGGCATGAACTCGCTCCTCCGCCCCGCCCTCTACGGCGCCTACCACGAGATCGTCAACCTGACGCGGCTGGGCGCGCCGATGGCCGTCACGGCCGAGGTCGTCGGGCCGATCTGCGAGACGGGCGACGTGCTCGGGCACAGCCGCCGCCTGCCGGAGACGCACGAGGGGGACGTGCTGCTGATCGCTACGGCGGGTGCCTACGGCCACGCCATGAGCAACCGCTACAACCTCCGCGAGCCCGCCGGCGAGGCGCTCCTGGCCATGGAGGCGGTGGCGTAGCAGGGGGATGTGACGAGCCGCCGGGCCGTGTGACGAACTGGTCGCGCCCTGAAACGCAGGCCCGGGCGCCCGGTACCGGGGTCAGACCCGCCTTCCTCGCCTCCGCCCTGCCGCATGTTCAAGCGTCTCCTCGCACGCATCGAACAGCTCGCCGCCGAGCAACCCGTCTTCCTGGCCTTCCTCGTGTTCGTCACGGCGACGTTCATCGTCATCCCGGTCTCGTTCCCGTTCTACCTGACGAACCCGGACGGCTTCCTGGAGAACATCCTCGGCGAAGCCCACGGCATGCTCTTCGACCTGCTCGTCATCGGCTGGTTCGGCTTCTGGCTGACCAAGCTGGCCGAGCGGCGGCGCAAGCAGAACCGATACCGCGAGGAGATCGACGACTTCCTCGGCTGGAAGTCCCAGGAGGCCACCCACCGCATCGTCGGCAACATCCGGCGGCTCAACCGTGAAGGCATCGCCGAGCACCTGCGCCTGACCGAGGCCCACCTCCACGGCGCCAACCTCGCCGGGGCCACCCTGCGGCAGACCGACCTGTGGGGCGCCAACCTGGAGCGCGCCACCCTCCGGGAGTCGAACCTGACGGGCTCGAACCTGGCCGGCGCCATCCTCAACGGCGCGGACCTGGAGCGCGCCGACCTGACACGGGCCGACCTGCGCGGCGCCGATCTCAACGAGGCCGACCTGGAACGGGCGCTGCTCGACGAGGCCGACCTGCGCGGCGCCCTCCTGGCCGGCGCGGATCTGCAATATGCCGTCCTGACCCGCACCAACCTGGAACGCAGCACGCTCGCCGGCGCCAACCTGCGCGGGTGCGACCTGACGGGCGCCAACCTCCATGGCACCGACCTCAGCGGCGCGCACCTGCGCGGCGCGGCGCTGGCCGGCGCCACGCTCCACCAGACCAACCTCAGCGGTGCCGACCTGCTCAGCACCAATCTCATCGGCGCCGACCTGCCCGAGGGCGAGGCGCTGCTGGCGTTGTTCAAAGACGTCAAGACCCTCTTCGGCGCCCGCTTCGACCCGGACGTCCAGCAGCACCTGCAGGAGGCCTATCCCCACCGCTTCGAGCTGGCCGACCCGCGCGGGGAAGCCGCCGCACGGCCGTCCTCCCCGGAGCCTCCGGGCTACGCGTCGTCGCTGGCCGCCTCAGATGGCTGAAGCGTGAAGTAGAACGCCGCGCCCTCCCCCTCGGCCGCCTCGGCCCAGATATTCCCGCCGTGGCGCCGGATCACGCGCTGCACAATGGCCAGCCCGATCCCCGTGCCGGGAAACTCGGACGGCGCGTGCAGGCGCTGAAACGGGTGGAACAGCTTGTCCGCGTGCTCCATCTCGAAGCCGGCCCCGTTGTCCCGCACGTAGTACACCGGCTGGCCATCCTCGTCCGGCTCCATCCCGAACGCGATGCAGGGGGCTTCCGCCTGGCCGGTGAACTTCCACGCGTTGTCCAACAGGTTCTGCAGGACGATGCGCAGCAGGCGGGCGTCGCCCTCGGCGTGGACGCCCGCCTCGATGCGGACCTCCGGCTCGTGGCCCGGGTGCGAGAGGCGCAGCTCCTCCACCACGTCGGCGGCGAGGGCGCTCAGGTCGAGGGGCTCGTGGGTGAACGGCACGCGGACGACGCGGGACAGCTTGAGCAGGTCGGAGACGAGCGCGTTCATGTGCTCGCTGGCCGCCTGGATGCGCTGGAGGTAGTCCTGGGCGGGCTCGTCGAGCTCGGCGGCGTAGTCGTCCAGCAGGAACTGGCTGAAGGCGTTGAGCTTGCGCAGGGGCGCCCGCAGGTCGTGCGAGACCGAGTAGCTGAAGGCGGTGAGTTCTTCGTTGGTCGCCTCCAGCTCGGCCGTGCGGGCCCGCACCCGTTCTTCCAGCTCGGCGTTGAGGGTGCGGACTTCCGCCTCGGCGCGTTTGCGGTCTGCGATCTCCTGCTGGAGCCGGCGGTTGGCCGCTTCCAGCTCGGCGGTGCGTACCCGCACGCGCTCTTCGAGGGCGGCGCTGAACGTCTCGGCCGCGCGCCGGTGCCGGTGCAGCTCGATGAACACCTGCACCTTGGCCCGCAGGATGTGCGGGTCGATCGGCTTGAACAGGTAGTCGGCGGCGCCCACCTCGTAGCCGCGCTCGATGTGCGCCGGGTTCTTGTCGATGGCCGTCAGGAAGATGATGGGCGTGTGGCGAGACTGGGCGCGCTGCCGGATGAGGGCGGCCGTCTCGTAGCCGTCCATCTCGGGCATCATCACGTCGAGCAGGATCACGGCGTACTCGCGATCCAGCAGGGCCCGGAGCGCCTCGCTCCCGGAGGCGGCCGTGACGAGGTTCTGGTTCAGGTCTTCCAGAGCCGCCTCCAGCGAGAGCAGGTTCTGCGGCCGGTCGTCCACCAACAGGATGTCCACCGGCTCGGTCATCACCGCACCGGCATAGGCAGCTCTATGGGGGATCACTTCGGCCATCCGTCACTTCCCGCGGTCTCGGCGGGCCTCAGGGTTGTTTGTGGATCCAGACCCGCAGCAGGGAGATCAGCTGCTCGACGTTGACGGGCTTGGTGATGTAGTCCGACGCCCCGGCCTCGATGCACTTCTCGCGGTCGCCCTTCATGGCCTTGGCCGTCACCGCGATGATGGGCAGCTCCTGGAAGCGGGCCTGCTCGCGGATGCGCCGCGTGGTCTCGTAGCCGTCCATCTCGGGCATCATCACGTCCATCAGCACCGCGTCGATGCCGGGGGTCTGCTGGAGCTGCTCGATGCCCTCGCGGCCGCTCTCGGCGTAGAGCACCTCCACCTGGTGGCGCTCCAGCAGGCTCGTCAGGGCGAAGATGTTGCGGATGTCGTCGTCGATGATGAGCACACGCCGGCCGGCGAGGCTGGCCTCGGGCTGGTTCAGCCGCTCCAGCGTCTCGCGCTGTTCCTCGGGCAGCTCCTCCTGCGCGCGGTGCAGGTAGAGCGCCGTCTCGCCCAGGAGCGCGTCCAGCGAGGAGACATCCTTCAGGATGAGGGCCTCGACTTCTTCGGAGAGCGCGGCGGCCTCGTCTTTGGGCAGCTCGCGCCCGGTGTAGACCACGATGGGGAGGTCGCCGAGCGCCTCCTGGGCGCGGATCTGCTCGATGAGCGCCCGCCCGTCCATGTCCGGCAGGCCGAGGTCGATGACGGCGCAGTCGAACCGGCCCGTCGAGAGCGCGACGAGGGCCTCCTCGCCCGCACCGACGGCCGTGAGCGCGACGTCCTCGCCGTCGAGCAGCTCGACGATGCTCTGCCGGTGCCCGTCGTCGTCCTCCACCACGAGCAGGTGCCGCACGTCGCGCTCGGTGAAGCCCCGGATGGCGTCCATCGTCTCGAGCACGGAGTCTCGCGTGACGGGCTTGGTCAGCTGGCGGACCACGCCGCGCCGCCGCTGGCGCGGCAGCTTCGTCGCCACGGACAGGATGTAGACCGGGATGTGGCGCGTGCGGGGGTCGTTCTTGAGGCGGTCCAGCACGGTCAGCCCGTGCATGCCGGGGAGGCGGACGTCCAGCAGCACGGCCGCCGGCGGGTACTGCCGGACCAGGGCCAGGGCCGCCTCGCCGTGGGGCGCCACGACCACGCGGAAGTTCTTCTCGTGCGCCACGTCCCGCAGGACGCGCGCGAAGCCGGGGTCGTCCTCCACGATCAGCAGCACGGCGTCGTCCGGCTGGATGGCGTCCCGGTCGTCCTCGACGGCGGGCCGGGGCTCGGTGCGCGGGGCGGCCTCCGGCGGCTCGGTGCGCGGAGCGCCGTCGCCGGCCGCCGGGGCCGGCCGAGCCTCGACCTCGGCGGGAGCACGGGCGGTGCGGACGGCGGCGTCCTGCACCACGGCCGCCGCAGCCGTCGCGCCGTCCCCCTCGCTCCGGCGGGCGGGCGCCACCGGCGCCGGCTGGTACTGCTCCGGCAGATACAGCGTGAACGTGCTGCCCTCGCCCACCGTGCTCTCCAGGTGGATCTCCCCGCCCAGCATCCGCGCGATCTCGCGGCTGATGGAGAGGCCCAGGCCCGTGCCGCCGTAGGTCCGGCTCATGGTGCCGTCGGCCTGCTGGAACGCCTCGAAGATCACCCGCTGCTTGTCTTTCGGGATCCCCACGCCGGTGTCTTCGACGACGAAGGCCACCACGCGGTCCGCCTGCCGGAGCGGGTCGGCGTCGAAGGCGATCCCTTCGGAGGCCGCCGCCATGCGGAGCACGACGGACCCCTCCTTGGTGAACTTGAACGCGTTCGAGAGCAGGTTCTTCAGGATCTGCTGGAGGCGCTTCGGGTCCGTGTAGAGGGCCTCGGGCAGCCCCTCCTCCTGCTCGATCCGGAACGTGAGCCCCTGGTTCTCCGCCATCTGCCGGAACATGCGGTCCAGGTCGCCCTCCAGCTCGGAGAGCGCCACCTGCTCCGCCTCCACGGCCATCGCGCCGGACTCGATCTTCGAGAGGTCCAGGATCTCGTTGATGAGCGAGAGCAGGTCCGCGCCGGACGAGTAGATGGTCTCGGCGAACTCGATCTGCTTGGAGGAGAGCGACGCCTCCTTGTTCTCGGCCAGCATCTTCGAGAGGATGAGCATCGAGTTGAGCGGCGTGCGCAGCTCGTGCGACATGTTGGCCAGAAACTCGGACTTGTACTTGGACGTGAGCGCCAGTTGCTCGGCCTTCTCCTCGATGGCCCGCCGCGCCAGCTCGATCTCGCGGTTCTTCTGCTCCACCTCCGACTTCTGCTCGGCCAGCAGCCGGGCTTTCTCCTGCAGCTCCGTGTTCGTCTGCTGCAGCTCTTCCTGCTGCCGCTTGAGCAACTCTTCAGACTCGCGCAGCGAGCGGGCCTGCTGCTCCAGCCGCTGGTTCGTCTGCGTGAGCTCCTTCTGCTGGGACTGCAGCTCCTGCGTCAGCGACTGCGACTGGATGAGCAGGTCTTCCGTCCGCATGTTCGCCTCGATCGTGTTGAGCACGATGCCGATGCTCTCGGTGAGCTGGTCCAGGAACGTCAGGTGGATGGGCTTGAACTCCTGGAACGAGGCCAGCTCGATGACGGCCTTGACCTCGCCCTCGAAGAGCACCGGCAGCGCCACGATGTTGAGCGGCGCGGCCTCGCCCAGGCCGGAGGCGATCTTGACGTAGTCCGTGGGCACGTCGCGGATGAGGATGCGCTCGCGCTCGAGGGCGCACTGGCCCACGAGGCCCTCGCCGAGGGTGAAGCGGTTGGCGAGGCTGCGGCGCTCCCGGTACGCATAGCTGGCCAGCAGGCGGAGCACGGGGTCCGGGTCCTCCTCGGCGGGCTCGGCCACGAAGAAGACGCCGTGCTGGGCCCCGACGAGCGGGGCGAGCTCGGAGAGGATCATGCGCGAGACGGTGAGCAGGTCTTTCTGGCCCTGCAGCAGCTGCGTGAACTTGGTCAGGTTGGTCTTCAGCCAGTCCTGCTCCGTGTTCTTGCGCG
>JAWWAN010000261.1:0-5725 GCA_033721675.1 Rhodothermales bacterium
CAACCTCCTCTCGAACGCCGTCAAGTTCACCGCGCACGGGCACGTGCTCGTGCGCGTGGCCCCCGCCGCCGAGGCCGGCGGCGACGGCGACGGGGGCCTGATCCGCTTCAGCGTCGAAGACACCGGCATCGGCATCGCGCCGCACCGCATCGAGCACCTCTTCGACTCGTTCACGCAGATCGACGCCTCCACGACGCGGCAGTACGGCGGGACGGGCCTGGGCCTGGCGATCTGCCGCCGCCTGGCCGAGCTGATGGGCGGGCGGATCTGGGCCGAGAGCGAGGAAGGCGCCGGATCCACGTTCTCCTTTACGGTCCGTATGCCCGCCGCGCCCGGCACCGTGCGCGTCTTTCTGCGCCCCGAGCAGCCCCTGCTCGAAGGCCGCCGCGTGCTCATCGTCGACGACAACGCCGTCAACCGGGACATCCTGTTCCGCCTCGCCACCAAGTGGAGCATGGTGCCGGTGGCGGCCCCCTCCGGCGCCGAGGCCCTCGCCGCGCTGGATGCCGCCGAGGCCCCGTTCGACGTGCTGCTGCTCGACATGCAGATGCCCGAGATGGACGGGCTGATGCTGGCCCGCCGCATCCAGAAGCGCCCCGGCCCGCTGCCCCTGATGCTGCTGCTGACCTCCATCAACAAGGAGGCACACCTGCTGCGCGAGTCAGAGGCGGCCGGCATCACGAACGTGCTCTACAAGCCCCTCAAGCCCGCCCACCTGCACCGCGCCCTCACGGCTGCCTTCGCCCCGCCGAGCGCGGTGGGCACGCCGGCGCCCGCGCCCGCCGCCCCGGCCGCGCCCGCCCCGGCCGCGCTGCGCCTACTCGTCGTCGAAGACAACGTGGTCAACCGGAAGGTGGCCCAGCGGATGATCGAGCGCCTGGGCTACTCTGCCGACTTCGCCTGCAACGGCCAGGAGGCCCTCGACGCCCTCGCCCGGCACCCGTACGACGTCGTCCTGATGGACGTCCAGATGCCGGTGATGGACGGGCTGGAGGCGACCCGCCGCCTGCGCGCGCTGCTGCCGCCCGAGCGGCGCCCCCGCGTGGTGGCGATGACCGCCAGCGCGATGGACGACCAGCGGGCCGCCTGCACCGAGGCCGGCATGGACGACTTCCTGAGCAAGCCCGTCCAGCTCGCCGAGCTCGCCGCCGTGCTCGAAGCCTCCGCCCGCCTCGCGCCGCCGCCCGCGGAGGCGCCGGCCGAGGCCCTGATGCAGCGCCTCCGCGCACGCGTCGGCGAGGTGATGGGCCTCGCCGACGACGCCTTCGCCACCGAGCTCCTGCGCGAGTTCGTCGCGACCTCGCCGGCCCTCCTGGATCGCCTCGCCGACGCTGCCGACGCCGGCGACGGCGAGGCCGCTGCCGACGCCGCACACACCCTCAAGGCGAGCTGCCGCATCGTCGCCGCCGACGCCCTGGCCGATGCCTGCGCCGAGGCCGAGGTGCACGGCCGCACCGCCAGCCTCGACGCGCTGGCGGCTCTCGCGCCCACGCTCCGCAGCCAGGCCGCTGCGTTCTTCTCCGAGGCCCGCACCGCGCTGGAGGCCCCCCAACCCGGTGAAAGCTCGTAACGCCTCCACCGCCGGGAAACCGAACGTCGAACGTGAAACGTAGAACGCAGGGGTGCCGCACGGATCCGCTTCGGATCCCGGCACCTCTGCGTTTTCGCGCCTCACAGACCTCGGTTTCACGGAGCCTATGGCCCTGCTCATCTTCTACGTCCTGCTGGCCCTCGGCGTCTCCTTCCTGTGCTCGATCATGGAGGCGGTGCTGCTCAGCGTGACGCCGTCCTACGTGGCCGTGCTGGAACAGCAGGGCGCCCCTACCGCCACCCGGCTGCGCCGCCTCAAGGACGACATCGACCGCCCGCTGGCCGCGATTCTGAGCCTCAACACGATCGCCCACACCGTAGGGGCTGCCGGGGCGGGCGCGCAGGCGGTGGCCGTCTGGCAGAGCGTGCCCGTGGGCGTCGTCTCGGCCGTGCTCACGCTGCTCATCCTCGTCTTCTCCGAGATCATACCCAAGACGCTCGGCGCGGTCTACTGGAAGCAGCTCACCCCCACCGTGGTGCGCCTCCTCCGCCCGACGATGCTCTCCATGTGGCCCCTGGTGAAGCTGGCGCAGGGCCTGACCGGCCTCCTCGCGCGCGGCGACCGCACCACCACCGTCACCCGCGCCGAGATGGCGGCCATGGCCGAGCTGGGCGCCGAGGAAGGCGTCTTCGAGGCCGACGAGTCGCGCATCCTCAAGAGCCTCTTCCGCTTCGGCCGCCTCCGCGTGCGCGACGTCATGACGCCTCGCACCGTGGTCTTCATGCTGCCCGAGACGCAGACCGTGGGCGAGGTGGTGGAGCGCGACGACCCCCTCCGCTTCTCCCGCATGCCCGTCTTCGGCACCCACCGGGACGACATCACGGGCTACGTCCTCAAGGACACCCTCCTGCTGAAGGCCGCCCAGGACGAGCACGCGCTCCCGCTGCGCGCCATCCGCCGCGAGATGCTGGCCGTGCCCGCGACGCTGCCGCTCTACGACCTCTTCGAGCGCCTCCTGCAACGCACCGAGCACATCGCCCTCGTCGTCGATGAATACGGCGGGACCGAAGGCATCGTCACGATGGAGGACGTCGTCGAGACGCTCCTCGGCCTGGAGATCGTGGACGAGGCCGACACGGCCGAAGACATGCAGGTGCTGGCGCGCGAGCAGTGGCGCCGCCGCGCCCGCCGCCTCGGCCTCATCACCGACGACGATTCCGCAGGCGACATCCGCAGACGCGACCAGGCCTCCGCGCCGGACGCCGAGATCCGCTTCGGCCTCACCGGCGAACACACCGCCCTGGGCGGCGAGGAGCCGGTGAGCCGGGATGCCGGCGAGGCTGAGAACCGGGGCACCGGGTGAGACGCTGCGCACGCCCTGCCTCGCACCCCCGCCTCGCTCTATCCCATTCGATTCTTGAAGAAGCTCACCGACTTCGCCGACGCCCACCTGCGCATCTTCGACCGCCCGCCGCTGCCCGCGCCGGGGGCGCTGGAGGACGTCTACCTCATCGGCATCTGCGGCACCGGGATGGGGTCGCTGGCGGGGCTCTTCCAGCAGGACGGCTACCGCGTGCGCGGCGCTGACGAGGCCGTCTACCCGCCGATGAGCACCCGCCTGCGCGAGGCCGGCATCACGATCCTCGAAGGCTACGACGCCGCCCACCTCGACCCCCCGCCCGGCCTCGTCGTCGTCGGCAATGCCTGCACCCCCACCCACCCGGAGGCCGCCTACGCGCGTGAGCAGGGCCTGCCCCAGGCCTCCTTCCCCGAAGCGCTGGCGCATTACTTCATCGGAGACCGCCGCGCGCTCGTCATGGCCGGCACGCACGGAAAGACGACCACCACGGGGATGCTCGTCCACGTCCTCCGCGAGGCCGGCCTCGACCCCGGCTTCCTCGTCGGCGGCGTGATGACGAACGGCGGCGTCAACTACGGCGTCGGCACCGGGCCCCACTTCGTGGTCGAGGGCGACGAGTACGACAGCGCCTATTTCGACAAGCGGCCCAAGTTCATGCACTACCGGCCCACCAGCGCCGTCATCACGTCGATGGAGTTCGACCACGCGGACATCTACGCCGGCTGGGACGACTACCGCGCCGCCTTCCGCGCCTTCGCCGGGACGATCCCCGAGGACGGCCTCCTCGCGCTCAACGGCGACGACCCCGAGGTGCGCGCGCTCGCCGCGCACACCGGCGCCCGCGTCCGCTTCTTCGGCCTCGAAGGCGGCGACGACGACGTCACCGCGCGGGACCTGCGGACCGGCGGCGGCGGCCAGCGCTTCACGCTCGTGGCCGACGGCGAGGCGCTCGGGGAGGTCTTCCTCCCGATGAGCGGCCGTCACAACCTGCTCAACGCCCTCGCCGTCTGCGCCATCGCCCTCGGCGAAGGGCTCTCCGCCGACGCCCTCGCGCGCGGCTTCGGGACGTTCCTCGGCATGAAACGGCGCCAGGAGGTGCGCGGCGAGGCCGGCGGCGTCCTCGTCATCGACGACTTCGCCCACCACCCGACGGCCGTCCGCGCCACCATCCAGTCCGTGCGCGAGCGGTGGCCCGAGCGGCGGCTCGTGGCGGTCTTCGAGCCGCGCTCCAACTCGAGCCGCCGCAAGGTCTTCGAGCGGCCCTATGCCGACGCCTTCGACGAGGCCGACCACGCCTTCCTCTCCAGCCCCCCCTTCCGCCACAACGACGACGCCGCGACGTTCATGGACGCCCGCGCCGTGATCGACGGCGTCGCGGCGCACGGCGTGCCCGCTGCCCTCTACCCCGGCGCCGACGCCCTCCTGCCGGCCCTGCTCGGCACCGTGCAGCCGGGCGACGTGGTGCTCATCATGAGCAACGGCAGCTTCGGCGGCCTCCACGACCGGCTGCTGGAGGCCCTGGCGCCCTAGCGAGAGGCGGCATCCAGCGGCTGGGGCCGGGTTAAGTTCTGGGGCTACGAAACGATCTTCCAGGGTAGAACCCGAGCCCCGCCGTCTGCCCTCCCTTTCGCGCCCCCTCCATGCGTCCCTGTTCTCCCGACCGCGCTCCCCACAGCCGCCCCGCCAGCCCCGACCGGATCTCGGTCCTGGTCGTCGAGGACAACCTGGGCACACGCAAGCTGATCTGCTACGCGCTCCGGGCGCGCTACGACGTCACCGAGGCGGCCAACTACAAAGCGGCGCTCGAAGCCACACGCGGGCGCCGGTTCGACGTCCTGCTGCTCGACATCAATCTGGGCAGCACCGTCACCGGCCTCGACCTGTTGCAGACGCTCCGCACACACCCGGCCCATGCCGAAGCGCTGGCGCTGGCCTGCACCGCGTACTCCGCCCCCCAGGACCGGGAGCGATTCCTCCGCGAGGGCTTCGACTACTACCTCGCCAAGCCCTTCACCGTCGAGGAGTTGTGCGCCCTGGTCGACGAGATCGCCGAGGTGGCACGCGCGAGGAAGGCCGCTCCTTCTTCGCCGGAGGCACTCGCGCCCGGCTCGCCGCCGGCTCCCTAGGCCGCCCCGCCGCCGCGCAGGGGCTGCTCCACGCGCCCCAGTGCTCCCTGCCCCTTCCTCGACCCGCACGCCGGCCGCGCCTTGCGTACCACGCTCTCCATACGCACCGATAGCATCGAGGCGCAGCGGCGCTCCGGCCGGGTCCGCGGCAGTCTCGCCGCACTGGCTGCCGGGCTGCTGCTGCTGCTGATGCCATCGGACGGCCGGGCGCAGCACTTCCCGTTCCGCACCCTCACCATCGACGACGGCCTGGCGCAGTCTCAGGCTACGACCCTCTACCAGGACAGCCGGGGGTACCTGTGGATCGGGACCTATGCCGGAGGGCTGAGCCGCTTCGACGGGCACCAGTTCGTCCAGTACAGCCGGCGCCACGGGCTGCCCTCCAGCCACATCCGCGCGGTGGTGGAAGACCGCCACGGGACGCTGTGGGTGGGCACGGCGCGCGGCGCCGCCCGCCTCGAGGGCGCCACCGTCCGGCCGGTGCCCCTCGGCGGGGCCGAGGCGGATGTCTACGCCCTCGTCGAAGACCGAGACGGGACGCTCTGGTTCGGCACCGACCGCGGCCTGTTCCGCCTCCGGGGCGCTTCCCGGGGCGCCCCCCCGCGGCAGGACGCACCCACGCCCGAGCGCATCGCCCCCGGCGTATTGCCGTCCGAGCCTGTATATGCCCTCGCCGAAGACGCGGCGGGGAGGCTGTGGGCCGGCACC
>JAWWAN010000262.1:0-5714 GCA_033721675.1 Rhodothermales bacterium
CCTTGCTCTTGGCGACGGCCACGGGCACGTAGTCGCTCACCCGGCCGGGCGCGATGATGACGCCGGCGGCGTGGACGCCCGTGTGGCGGGCGCTGCCTTCGAGCACCTCGGCGTAGTGCATCAGCTTGCGGATCTGGCCGTCCTCGTGCTGCTTGAGCGCGCGGAACTCGGCCACGTCCTCCATGGCAGACCGGAGGTTGACCTTGGGCCCCTCGGGGATGAGCTTGGCGATGCGGTCCGCCTCGGGAAGGGGGATGCCGAGCACGCGCGCGACGTCCCGGATGACGGACCGCGCGCCCATCGTGCCGAAGGTCACGATCTGGCAGACGTTCTCGCGCCCGTACTTCTCGACCACGTAGTCGATCACGCGCGCCCGCCCCCGGTCGTCGAAGTCGATGTCGATGTCCGGCATCGAGACGCGCTCGGGGTTGAGGAAGCGCTCGAAGAGGAGGTTGTAGGGGAGGGGGTCGATGTTCGTGATGCCCAGGCAGTAGGCCACGGCGGACCCGGCCGCAGAGCCGCGCCCCGGCCCGACGGAGACGCCCAGCTCGCGGGCGGCCGTCGTGAAGTCCTGCACGATGAGGAAGTAGCCGGCGAAGCCCATCTCCTGGATGATGCCCAGCTCGTAGGTGAGCCGCTCGGTGACGTCCTGGCCGAGCGCGCCGTAGCGCTTCTTGGCGCCCTCGAAGACGAGGTGGCGGAGGTAGGCGTCCGGGTCGTCGTCGAAGGCGGGGGGGATGGGGAAGTGGGGCATCAGGAGCCGGCCCATGGGCAGCTCCAGCTTGCACTTCTCGGCGATCTCGCAGGCGTTCGTGAGGGCAGTGCGGATGACCCGCTCGTCGTCGATGGCGGCGCCGAGGGCGACCTCCATCTCGGCCGCGCTCTTGAGGTAGAACTGGTCGTTCTCGAACCGCATCCGGTTCGGGTCGGTGAGGTCCTTGCCGGTCTGCAGGCAGAGGAGCACGTCCTGCGCGGCGGCATCGGCCTGCTCCACGTAGTGGACGTCGTTCGTGGCGACGGCCTTCACGCCGTACTCCTGCGCCCACCGCAGCAGCACGGCGTTGCAGCGCCGCTGCTCGGGGATCCCGTGGTCCTGGATCTCGACGTAGTAGTCGTCCCCGAAGATGTCGAGGTAGTCCTCGAAGACCGCCCGGGCGGCGTCCTCGCCACGTTTCAGGATGGTCTGCAGGACCTCGCCCTGGAGGCAGCAGGTGGTGGCGACGAGCCCGCCAGCCTGCGCGCGCAGCGCGCGCCGGTCGATGCGGGGCTTGTAGTAGTAGCCGTCCGTGTAGGAGGTGGAGGAGAGGCGGATGAGGTTGCGGTAGCCCTCTTCGTTCTTGGCGAAGAGCACCTGGTGGTAGCGCGTCCGGTCGGTGCGGTCGCCCATATCCGGGCAGACGTAGAACTCGCACCCGATGACGGGCTGGACGCCGGCCCGCTGCGCGGCGGTGTAGAACTCCGGCACCCCGTAGAGATTGCCGTGGTCCGTGATGCCGACGGCGTGCAGCTCGAGCTCGGCGGCCCGCTCGACGAGCGTCTGGATGCGGGCGGCGCCGTCGAGGAGGGAGAAGGAGGTGTGGCAGTGGAGATGGGCAAAATCACACATCGGGCGTCGGGCGGGCGACGGAACATCCGGAGTTGGCTCGACGAAAGGAACGGATCGCGCCGGGGCCTTTCAAGGGCTGTGGATATCTTGTGGGGGTGGGGACTGGCCACTGAGGGAGGGAAAGAAACCCCAGTCCCCAATGGCCAGTCCCTTGTTCCTGACACATCAGTCGCCAGTCCCCAGCCCCTACCCCGTCATGACCGACGCGCCCCTGCTGATCTTCCTCGACGACTACCACCTCGGCGACCCGCTCTTCGTCGACGGGCTGGCGCAGCGGATGGGGCGCAGCCCGGCCCGGCCCCGGTGCCTGCTGGTGCACGGCGGGGGTGAGGAGGCCGTCCGCGCGCTGGAGGGCGAAGGGCTCTTCCCGGAGATGCAGGACGGCGTGCCCACAGTCGCGGGGGGGGCGGGCGCGGCGGTCGTCGAGCGGGCCGTGCGGCAGCTCAACCGCACGATCGTCGGCACGCTCACCGATGCCGGGGTGCCGGCCGTGGGGGTGCACGGGGCGGATCGCGGGCTGCTGCGCCCCGGCGCAGACGGCCGGATCGAGGCGGGCCGGGCGGGGTGGCTGCACGCGCTCGTAGCCCAGGGGGGCGTGCCCGTCGTCTCGGCCCTCGTGGAGCCGGCGGCAGGGCCGTGGCGGCTGGCGCCGCCGGCGCAGGTGGTGCGGGCGCTGGCGGAGAGCGGCGCCGAGCACGGGCTGGCGGTGGTGCTCCTCGCGCGCTCCGGCACGCCGGGCGGGGCCGGAACCGCCGCGCTGACGCTGCGGGAGGCCCTGGCCGCCGGGACGCCCGAGGCCGGGGTGGCACGCGCTGCTCTGGAGGGGGGGGTGGAGGTCTGGCTCAGCAGCCCGGGCGGCCTCTTCGGGGGCGGCGGACGGCAGGGCACGCGCCTCCTCCCGCTCGAACCCGCCTAATAAGCGAAGAATCGGCCCTTTTTGCTTGACACCACCCCGCAGGGATTGTACTTTGCGCGCAATTCGGACGGGGCTGTGGTGCCCGGTTCGCTTCTTGAACGACAGCCAATCACCTACGGAGGAAACACGATGGCAAAACGTTTCGCAGAGCTGAAGGAATTCGTTGATGGGCTCGAAGAGGACTTCAACAAGTTCTATGACAAGGGCAACAAGGCCGCTGGCACCCGCGTCCGCAAGGGGATGCAGGAGCTGAAGACGCTGGCCCAGGACATCCGCGTCGAGATCCAGGAGAAGAAGGCGGATATGTAAACGTCTCCTCGATAGGATAGGCAAAGGGCCATGCCAGCCGGCATGGCCCTTTTGCGTTCTGGATGGCGGCGTGATCCTGTGAAAATCTGGTCCGGCGCTGATCCGTGGCGGGGTCCTGCCGTTCCTCTCGCCGTTCCCCCGGCGCCCCGCATCGCCGGGCGCGCCCGCCCTGCCCGCCATCGACCCGCCGAACGCATGCCCCGACTGCTCCTGCTCTTGCTGCTCCCTGCCGTGCTCTTCGCCGCTGTACCGGCCCGCGCCCAGGACGCGCCGCCGGACACCGCTTCGGCGTGGCAGACCAGCCTCGTCGGGAAGCTCGCAGCGTCGCAGGCAGGGTATCAGAACTGGCAGGAAGGCGGCATCAACACGGTCGCCTTCACGGTCTCCACCAGCGGCGAGGCCACCCGCACCGTCGGTGCCTGGGCTCAGGCCCACGAAGGGCGCCTCGCCTTCGGCCTCATCGGGCAGGAGTTCGACCAGGATGAATTCTCGTTCCGCAAGGCCGACGACGTGATCCGCCTCTCGTCCTCACTCCAGTACGATGGCGAGGGCTTCTTCTCCACCTTCAACCCGACGGTGGCGGCCACGGCGCGCACCCAGTTCGCTGAGGGCTTCAACTATAGTGAGGACCCCCTCGGGCTGGACCGTCCGCTGCCCGCCAAGGTCTCCGACGTGCTCTCGCCCGGCACGTTCACGCAGGCCGTCGGTCTGACCTATCAGCCGGCGGAGTGGTTCAAGCAGCGGGTGGGCGTCGGGGTCAAGGAGACCGTCGTACTCATCGAACGGTTGCGCCCGCTCTACGGCGTGGACCCGGACCAGTCCGTACGCCTGGAGGCGGGTCTGGAGGCGCGCACCGAGGTGGATCGGGTGATCCTGGAGAACGTCCGCCTCCAGTCTGCGCTGGCTCTCTTCGCCGCCTTCAACCAGCCCGACCAGCCGGATGCCCTCTGGGAGAACGTGGTGACGATGCAGGTGAACCGGTACCTGAGC
Organism: Rhodothermales bacterium; assembly: GCA_033721675.1. Lineage (GTDB taxonomy): Bacteria > Bacteroidota > Rhodothermia > Rhodothermales > JAWWAN01 > JAWWAN01. The sequence continues at coordinate 3,822 of JAWWAN010000262.1, forward strand.
GTGGGGCTCGAATTCGTGACGCTCTACGACCAGGACATCAGCCGGCGTGCGCAGATCAAGGAAGTGCTCACGCTGGGCGTCTCGGTCACGCTCCTCTGACCCGGGCGGGCGCCGCCCCCTGAGGCGCCGGGGCCGGGCCTCTCGCGTTCATGCACCGGACAGGTTCTATGCTCTGGCGGCGCTGGTCTGGGCTACCGCGCACCACGCGGGTGGTGCTGCTGGTCTATGCCGCGTTGTGCGCGGTGCTATGGCTCGTGCCGTTGCTGAACCGGCTGCACGCCGAGTCGGCGGCGGTGGTGGCGGCGGTGGCGTTCTTCGCCGCCGGGCTTGCGGCGCTACAGGCCTTCCGTCGCGGCGGTGCGCTGTGGCGGGTGCTGGCGCGGCAGGAGGCGGCGCTGCTCGTTCCGTGGGCGATGCTCACGGTGGCGGCGCTGTGGGCGCCCAACTGCGCGTACGGGCAGGGGCTGCTCTTCTTCCTGCTCTACGCCCCCGTGAGCGTGGCGCTGGCCGTGGGGGGGGCCTACGCATTGAGCGCGACGCCGTGGACGCGCCAGGGGGTGCTGTTCGTGGGGATCGGGCTGGCCGTGATGGGGCTCGGCCCGCTCTACGACCTCGGCCTGCATCCGCAGTTCTACACGTACAACCACGTCTTCGGCGGCGTCCTCGGGCCGATCTACGACGAGGAACTGGTGGTGCGTCCGGGCCTGCTGGCATTCCGGGGGTTGACGCTGCTCTGGGCACTCCTGCTCGTGCTGGTCGGCCGGCGGCTCCGGGAGGGCGGCCCGGGCCGGACGGGGGCGCCCGCCCTCCCGCCGTACCTCATCCCCGGCGCCGGGCTCGCCATCGGGCTGGTCTATCTCTTCGCGGCACCGCTGGGCATCAACACGCCGGCGTGGTACGTGCAACGCACGCTCGGGGGGCACCTCGCGACGGAGCACTTCGACCTCTACTACGATCCTGCATCGGTCAGCGAGGCCGCGCTCCAACGGCTGGCCGAGGACCACGAGTATCGCTATGCACAGCTCGCCGAGCGGCTGGGCGTGGCGGTGCCCGCGCGCATCGCCAGCTACCTCTACCCGGATGCCGAGACGAAGGGGCGGCTGACGGGTGCGCGGACCACGAATGTGGCGCCCGTCTGGCTGCGGCGCCCGCAGACCCACGTGCTGCTGGATGCGTACGGCCGCGTCTTCGCGCACGAGCTGGCGCACGTCTTCTCACGCGAGTTCGGAATGCCGATCCTGCGGGCGTCCCCGGCGGTGGGCCTCGTGGAGGGGCTGGCCGTGGCGCTCGAACCCCCGGATGGCCTGCCGACGCCGCACGAGCAGGTGGCCGCCGCTCTGGGGCAGCGGATGGGCCTGGGCAGGGCCAGCCTGGCCGAAGACGTGGCCGCGCGGCTCTCGCCGCTCGGATTCTGGACGGGGCGGGGCGCCGTCTCGTACACCACGCTCGGCTCGTTCGTGCGCTACCTGCTGGACGCCTACGGCCCCGCCCGACTCCGCCGTCTCTACGCCACTGCCGACTTCGAGGCGGTCTACGGGCGGCCCGTCGAGGCGCTGGCGGCGGAGTGGGAGGCGTTCTTGCGGGCGCTGCCCGTGGTGGACCGAGCGGCGGGCGCGCTGGTACAGCGGCGCTTCGCTGTGCCTTCCCTCTTCGAGCGGCGGTGCCCGCACCACGTGCCACGCCCCGTCCGCCGCTACCGGGCGGCGGCGGCGGCGCTCGCCGAGGGCGACACGACGGGGGCCGTCGCGCCGCTCTACGCGGCCCTCGCCGAGGCGCCGGCGTACGAACCCGCCCTCGTGTTGTGGGCGCGGCTCCGGCTGGCCGGCGGCGCCCCGGCCGAGGTCATCGCGCGGCTCGACACCATGGCGGCCGTGCAGCGCGCGCCGGCGCTCG
>JAWWAN010000263.1:0-5702 GCA_033721675.1 Rhodothermales bacterium
CGGGGCGGGCACGCACGACGCCATCGGGCGGAGCGTGCGGCAGGGGCTCTGGCTGGGCGTGGCCCTCGCCGTGCCGGCGTTCCTGCTGCTGTGGAACGTGGCGCCGCTATGGCGGGTGCTGGGCCAGGTGGAAGCCACCGTGGTGGCGGCGCAGGCGTACCTCCGCGCCATCGTGTGGGGGTTTCTGCCGTTCGTGTGGTTCGTCGCGCTGCGCAGCTTCGTCGAGGCCGTCTCGCGGCCGTGGCCGGTGACGTTCATCACGTTCGTGGGGGTGGGCCTGAACATAGCCGCCAACTACGTCTTGATGTTCGGCAAGCTGGGCTTCCCGGCGCTCGGGCTGGTGGGCACGGGCTGGGCCAGCACGCTCGTCTTCTGGGTCCTCTTCCTGCTGCTGCTGGGCTACGTGCAGGCCGTGCCGCGCTTCCGTCCGTACCGGCTCTTCGCGCGGCTGGGCACGCCGGATCCGCAGGTCTTCCGCGAGCTGTTCCGCATCGGCTGGCCCATCGGCATCAGCTACGGCATCGAGGCGGGCCTCTTCACCACGACGGCCCTGCTCATCGGCACGCTGGGCGCCGTGCCGCTGGCGGCGCATCAGGTGGCCATCCAGTGCGCCGCCTTCACCTTCATGGTGCCGCTCGGCATCGGCATCGCCACCTCCGTGCGGGTGGGGCAGGCCGTGGGCCGGGCGGACGCCGAGCGCGCGCGGTGGGCCGGCTACCTGGGGGTGCTCCTCGCCGGCCTCTTCATGACCGCCATGGCCGTCCTCTTCTGGACCGCTCCGCGCGCCATCATCGCGCTCTACCTGGATCTCTCGGACCCTGCCAACGCGGCGGTCGTCCGCCTGGCGGTGACGCTGCTGGGCGTGGCCGCCGTCTTCCAGTTCTTCGACGGTGTGCAGGTGGCGGCCAACGGCGCCCTGCGGGGGCTGAAGGACACCCGCGTGCCGATGCTGCTCGCCTTCGTCTCGTACTGGATCCTCGGGCTCGCCGCCGGCGTGGGTCTCGGCTTCGGGGCGGGGCAGGGCACCGTGGGGCTCTGGTGGGGCCTCGTGCTGGGGCTGGCCGCGGCCGCCGTCCTCCTCTCGGTGCGCTTCCACCGGCGCGCGCGGCGGCTCGGTGAGGCCACTCCCGGGGGGGCCGCCTAACCCCTACGCATCACCCTGCGCGGTTTTTGTCAAGAAATGGTCGGTTGCCGGTTGCACTTGTGCCTTTCACTTCTTTCAAATGAACGTGAAAGAAGGGCTTTTAACCCCAAATTCAATCCGGTCCGCCTCCCCGTTGCGGGCTATGCTGTAGATTGCGTCCGATCCACCGCCCACCAACCGCCTGACGCACGCGCGCGCTATGGCTCAGATCTTTCCGAGGAAGGCCAACATCCTTCCCCACCTGTCCCTGGCCGGGGCCGCCTTCGGCGGGGTGCTGACGATCCTGATCGTCTGGTACTATTTCTCGCCGGAGTTCACCGACGTCGGCTACGCCCCCGAGCAGCCCGTCCCGTACAGCCACGAGCTGCACGCCGGCCAGCTCGGCATGGACTGCCGCTACTGCCACAACTGGGTGGAGGTCAGCGCCCACGCGAACGTGCCGCCGACCCAGACGTGCATGAACTGCCACGGCCAGATCCGCACCCAGAGCCTGGCGCTGCTGCCGGTGCGCGAGAGCTGGGCCACGGGCCTGCCGATCCCCTGGGTGAAGGTCCATCACCTGCCGGACTATGCGCACTTCAGCCATGCCGTGCACGTCGACGGCGGCGTCGGATGCGAGACGTGCCACGGGCGGATCGACCAGATGGAGGTGGTCTACCAGGTCGAGCCGCTCTCGATGGGGTGGTGCCTGGAATGCCACCGCGAGCCCGAGCTCTACCTGCGCCCCACGGACGAGGTCACGACGATGGGCTACGTGCAGCCGGCGGACTTCGTCGAGCGCAACCTCGAGCGGATCCGCCGCGAAGGCATCCAGCCGCCCACCAACTGCTCCGCGTGCCACTATTAAAGTTCACGGTTGAACGAGAGAGGGAGTCGCTACGGGCCCCCTCCACCGCGCAGCTTCGGCCTTGAACCGCCAACCGACGACATGATCGACCTTCCTATCCTCGACGATGCGGCGGATGCCGCGGCCCCGGAGGCCCAGGCGCCTGCGATGACGGCCTGGCGCAGCGTGCCGCAGTTCCAGCGCGACCCGGCCTTTGCCTCGCTGGCCCGGCACGAGTTTCTGCCCGGCGCCGCCGAGCCGCCGAGCGGCGCCTCGCGCCGGCAGTTCCTCCAGCTCCTCGGCGCCACCGCCGCCTTCGCCGGCCTGACGGGCTGCCGCCGCCCCGTCGAGCAGGTGCTGCCCTACACGCGCAAGCCGGAAGAGATCATCCCGGGCATCCCGATCCACTTCGCCACGGCCATGCCGTTCCGCGGCCTGGTGCGGCCCGTCGTCGTCGAGAGCCACGAGGGGCGGCCCACCAAGGTGGAGGGCAATCCCGAGCATCCGTCCCGCGCCTCCGGCACGAGCCCTTTCGAGCAGGCGTCCGTGCTGACGCTCTACGACCCGGACCGCTCGCACCGCATCCTGCAGGCCGGTGAAGAGGCCACCTGGCGGGACTTCACGGCCTTCGCCGGCCAGCTCGGCGCCGGCACCCGCCTGGCCGTCCTCGCCGAGGCGACGTCCTCGCCCACCGTCGAGGCCCTCCGGCAGCAGCTCCAGCAGCGCTTCCCCGCCCTCCGCTGGGTGACCTACCGCGACGGCGGCGACGACCCGGAGACCGTCGGCATGCAGACCGCCTTCGGGCAGCCCTTCCGCCCCCAGTACCACTTCGACGAGGCGGCCGTCATCGTCAGCCTCGACGCCGACTTCCTCGGCCCCACCGAGCGCAACTTCGTCCACAACAACCAGACGTTCGCCGCCGGGCGCCGCCTCACCGACGCGGACGCCGGCATGAGCCGCCTCTACGTGGTCGAGAGCACCTACTCGTCTACGGGCGCCATGGCCGACAACCGCCTGCGCCTGCGCGCGGCCGACATCCCGGCCTTCGCGGCGGGCCTGGCTCGCCGCCTGGGCGTGGCCGGCACCGCCCAGCCCGGCGCCCGCTTCTCGGACCATCCCTACGTGCTCGCCATCGCCGAGGATCTGCAGCGCGCCGGCAGCCGGGGCGTCGTCCTCGCTGGCGAGACGCAGCCGCCCGCCGTGCACGCCCTCGCCGCCGCCATCAACGGCGCGCTCGGCAGCCTCGGCCAGACCGTCACCCTCTTCGACACGGGCGCCGATCCGGTGCGCCCGCAGCACGAGGAGCTGGCCGAGCTGACGGCCGCGATGGCCGCCGGCGAGGTGGATGTGCTGCTGACCTACGGCGTCAACCCGGTCTACAGCGCCCCGCCCGCCCTCGGCTTCGCCGCCGCCATGGCGCGCGTGCCCGAGACGATCCACCTCGGCCTGTGGCTCGACGAGACGGCGGCCGCCGCGCGCTGGCACCTGCCCCGCACCCATTACCTCGAAGCCTGGGGGGACGGCCGCAGCTACGACGGCACGCTCTCCGTCATCCAGCCCCTCATCGCCCCGCTCTACGAAGCGGCCCACTCCGAAGTCGAGGTGCTCGGCGCCCTCGCCACCGGGCTGGACCAGGCCGGCTACGACCTCGTCCGCGCCGCCTGGCGCGATGCCGGCGTGCTCACGGGCAACTTCGAGGAAGGCTGGCGGCAGGCCCTCCACGACGGCTTCGTGCCCGACACCGGCTACGCCACGACGACGGCCGCCGCCGCCGCCCCGGACCTCGGCGTCCTCACCGCCCTCCCCGTCCTCACCGAGGACGAGCTGGAGGTGGTCGTCCGCCTCGACCCCACCGTGCTCGACGGCAGCTACGCCAACAACGCGTGGTGCATGGAGCTGCCCGACCCCGTGACGAAGATCGTCTGGGACAACGTGGCCGTGATGAGCCCGGCGACGGCCGAGGCCCTCGGCGTCGAGGCCGAGTACGACGAAGGGCGCTACGAGGTGAGCCTCGTCACCCTCACCGTGGGAGACCAGGCCGTGACGCTCCCCGTGTGGGTGCTGCCCGGCCACCCGGACGGCTCCATCGGCGTCACGCTGGGCTACGGCCGCCAGATCGCTTCCAGCCGGGAGCGCCGCGAGAGCGGCTTCTGGGACACCGACGAAGACACCGACATCTACGGCCAGGGCGCCCTCGCCAACGCGATCGGGGTGAACGTGGCCGTCCTCCGGCCGACGGTCTCCACGAACGTCATCGTCGGCGCGGACGTGGCGGCGGCGGGCGGCAGCTACGAGATCGTCACCACGCAGGACCACGGCGCGCTCGACCCCGAGGCGCGGCCCATCGTGCGGATGGGCACCTACGACCAGTATCGCGCCAACCCCGACTTCGTGGAGGGCATGGGCGAGCCCGTGCCGGGCGGCTACGAGACGTTCGAGGGCTTCCCGCCGCTGTGGGAGGAGCATCCGTCGAACCAGCCCGCCACGCGAGACAACCTCTACTACCGCAACCAGTGGGGCATGGCGATCGACCTGAACGCCTGCACCGGCTGCAACGCCTGCATCGTCGCCTGCCAGAGCGAGAACAACATCCTCGTCGTCGGCAAGGAGTCCGTCGGGCGCGGGCGCGAGATGCACTGGCTCCGCATCGACCGCTACTTCGTCACGCCGCACGCCGGCCTGGGCGAGCACACGGACCACGAGGACGTGAGCGAGGAGATCCCGGCCAACCCGCTGATGGTGTGGCAGCCGATGCCGTGCCAGCACTGCGAGAACGCCCCGTGCGAGAGCGTCTGCCCCGTGGCGGCCACCGTGCACTCGCCCGACGGCACCAACCAGATGATCTACAACCGCTGCATCGGCACGCGGTACTGCTCCAACAACTGCCCCTACAAGGTCCGCCGCTACAACTGGTTCAACTGGGCCAAGACGCTCCCGCTGACCGTGCAGATGGCGATGAACCCGGACGTGTCCGTCCGCTTCCGGGGCGTGATGGAGAAGTGCTCGTTCTGCATCCAGCGGATCCGCCACACCCAGCGCCTCGCCAACCTCGAGAGCCGGAACGTGCGCGACGGCGAGGTGCGGACGGCCTGCCAGGAAGCCTGCCCGGCCGACGCCATCGTCTTCGGTGACCTCAACGACCCGACGAGCGAGGTGACGCGCTGGAAGGCCAGCCCGCGCGCCTACCAGGCGCTGGCCGAGCTCAACATCCAGCCGCGCGTCTCCTACCTCGGGCGCGTCTACAACCCGAACCCGGCGCTGCTAGCCGTCCGCGAGGCGTAGGGGCGTTTCGCGAAAGGCCCCTACGCCCCCACGGCACGCCCACCCGGCGACCTTCTCCATCTACACCAAACCTGCGACGACCGTGGCAACGGTTCAAGACAAGGCGCTCGCTCCCCACGGCGACGGGTACCACGACGACCCGCCCCTGGTGACGGGCAACCTGACGTTTCACGAGATCACGGACCTGGTCTCGTACCACGCCGAGAAGAAGACGCCGCTGGGGTGGCTCCTCGCCTTCGGGGCGGCCTCGACCCTCCTCTTCGTCCTGGTGCTGGCGATTGCCTACCAGGTCTGGAACGGCGTCGGCGTGTGGGGCAACAACGTCCCCGTCGGATGGGGCTGGCCCATCGTCAACTTCGTGTTCTGGGTCGGCATCGGCCACGCCGGGACGCTCATCTCGGCCATCCTCTTCTTGTTCCGGCAGAAGTGGCGCACGTCGATCAACCGCGC
>JAWWAN010000264.1:0-5695 GCA_033721675.1 Rhodothermales bacterium
GTCTCCCGAGCGGCTTAACGCAGCCCGTGCGCGGCCGCCGGGGCGGCACTCCCCTCCGTGATCGCCCGATACGCCGCGACGAGGTCGAAAAACTCGGCGCGGTACCCGCCGGGATCCTCGCCGAGGGCGTCGCTGGCGAGAGCCAGCACCTGCGCGGCCGTCGCCGTCCCCCGATGCTCAGATTCGCGCAGCACCATGCCGAACGCCGCGACGGCAGCGGAGAAATGGAAATCGTCGGTCGGCGCCCCAGACGCCTCGTGCCGCACCCGGCGCTCGATGAGCCGGCTCGCGCCGCCCTCCGGGGCCTTGTAACGGAGGCGCAGCGTCATCAGCTCGCCGGAGGCGGCGGCCTCGGGCGAGAGCCTGCTCTCCTGATACCGCAGCGGGGGCTGCCCGCGCACGCCGTCCGCGCCCACCTCGGCCGGCACGATCTCGTAGAGCGCCGTCACGGTGTGGCCCGCGCCGAGCTCGCCGGCGTCTTTGGCGTCGTCGTCGAAGTCCTCGCTCGCCAGCAGCCGGTTTTCGTAGCCGATCAGGCGGTAGGCCGCCACCGCGGCCGGGTTGAACTCGACCTGGATCTTGACGTCCTTCGCGATGGTGAAGAGCGTGGCGCCCATCTCCTCCACCAGCACCTTGCGAGCCTCGTTCAGGCCGTCCACGTAATAGTAGTTTCCATTCCCGTGGCCGGCCAGCTTCTCCATCTTGCTGTCCTTGAGGTTGCCCGTGCCGAAGCCGAGGACAGTGAGGAACGTCCCGCCTGCACGCTCCTGCTCGATCAGGCGGACGAGCTCGCCGTCGCTGGAGACGCCGACGTTGAAGTCGCCGTCCGTGGCGAGGATGACGCGGTTGTTGCCGCCGTCGATGTGGTGTGCGCGGGCGACGTCGTAGGCGAGGCGGATGCCGGCGGCGCCGGCCGTCGAGCCGCCCGCTGCGAGGCGGTCCAGCGCGTCGAGGATGGCCTGCCGGTCGTCGCCGGGCGTCGAGGGCAACACCAAGCCGGCCGCGCCGGCGTAGACGGCAATCGCGACGCGGTCCCGCGCGTCGAGCTGATCGACGAGCAGGCGGAACGCGCGCTTGAGCAGCGGCAACTTGTCCGGGTTGTTCATCGAGCCGGACACGTCGAGCAGGAAGACCAGGTTGCTGGCGGGCCGCTCCGCCTCCGGGATGGGCCGTCCCTGCAGGCCGATATGGACGAGCCGGTGCGCCGGGTTCCACGGCGCCGCACCCACCTCCGCGATGACGGAGAACGGATGCTCACCCGAGGGCGCAGGATAGTCGTACCGGAAGTAGTTGACCATCTCCTCGACGCGCACGGCGTCCTTGGGCGGTAGCTGGCCGTCGCGCAGGAAGCGGCGCAGGTTGCTGTAGGAGGCGGCGTCTACGTCGATGGAGAAGGTCGAGAGGGGATGGTCGAGCGCGCGGCGGAAGCCGTTTTCAGCGATGAAATCGTACTGCTCGGTGTTGTGCGCCTGGCGGAACGCCTGCGCCGCCGCGCCGGCCGGCGCGGCGAGCCGTTGTTTGGCCGCATAGCCCAGCACGGCATCGGCCGGGGCGGGGGCGACGGCGGCGTCTTCGGCCGCGGATGGCGGCGCCATCTCGGCCGACTCGGCGGTCTCATCGTAGACGGGCGAACGGTCGGCACAGCCGATGAGGAGGGCCGCGGCACACAGCGCCGCACCCAGAGATTTCCATACAGAATGCATCGTGGACCTCGCGGAGACGGTTGAGAGAGACACCACGCGTGCAGCCTGCCCGGGCCCTGGCGACGGCGCTGCATGCGTCCTCCCAACGTCTTCCCGCCGGCGTTTATTGCTCCCCCCCGAGAGGGCACGCCATGTAGATGACGCCCGGCAAGGGGTTGTCGGAGTACGGCTCCGTCTCGACGAAGCCCAGGCTGCGGTACAGCGCGCGGGCCGCCTCCATGCGCTCCAGCGTGTCGAGCCGGGCGACGCGGTAGCCCCTGGCGCGGGCGCGGTCCATCAGGATGCGGGTGAGGACGCGCCCGATCCCGAGCCCGCGATACGCGGGGTCCACGTAGAGCCGCTTCACCTCACAGCTCGCCGCGTCGATCTTCCGGAGGGCGATGCAGCCGGCGGGGGTCGTTGCCCAGCGAGCCAGCAGCAGCTCGCCCCCCGGCGGCGCGTACGCGCCGGGCAGCGTGTCCAGCTCGCGCTGGAACCCCTGGAAGCAGAGGTCTTCGTCCAGCTCCTCCGCGTAGGCGCGGAAGAGGGTACGCGCCTCTTCGACGCGCTCCGGGGAGTTGACCGTCTCTATCGACAGCATGGGTGCGAGCGGGTGGGGGCGCCGTCCTCAGCGGGTGTCCGGGAGCGGCGGGGGCTGGTCCGCCGGCAACGGCGAGGTGTAGGGGCGGCCCTCCGTCTGCTCCTCGAAGAAGGCGCGGGCGCGGGCGAGCAGGTCGGGGTCCGTGAAGAGGTCCACGCCGGTGAGGGCCATCACGCGGGCGGCCACCACGGCGCCCTTGACGCCGGCGTCCGTGCCGTGGCAGGCCGTCGTGGCCCAGCTGTGCCAGGGCACGTCGGCGGCGGCGGTCGTCACGCTCAGCCCCACGGTCGGCGCGATGAAGCTCACCTCGGCGACGTCCGTGGAGCCGCCGCTGGCGGGCTCCGGCTCGTCGGCCAGCGGCTCGATGCCGGTGGCGAACCCGTTCTCCTCGATCTCCAGATACCGCTGGAGCCGCCGCGCGAAGTCCTGTTCCTGGTCGGTGAAGACCGGCGGGCCGACGGCCTCCAGGTTCGCCTGCATGGCCTCCTGCAGCGGCCGGTTCAGGTTGTACTCGTGGACGCCGGTGACCAGGAAGACCTCGTGCGTGGTGCGGGTGGCCATGGCCGCCCCTTCGGCGATCTGTAGGATCCAGTCGTACCATGCCTCGACGCGCTCGCGGTCTACGTCGCGGACGTAGTACCACACCTTGGCATACTCCGGCACGACGTTCGGCGCCTGCCCCGCATGCGGGATGACGTAGTGAATGCGGGTCGTCGGGCGGACGTGCTCGCGCATCAGGTTGACGCCGTAGTTCATCAGCTCGACGGCATCGAGGGCGCTGCGGCCGTTCCAGGGGTCGGCGCTGGAGTGGGCCGCCTGCCCGAAGAACTCGACCTCGAAGTTGTTCATCGCGCGGCCCGGCTGGTTTCGCACGCGCGTCTCCGTCGAGGGGTGCCACTCGATCACCGCGTCGAGGTCGTCGAAGAGGCCGTCGCGCGCCATGTACACCTTGCCCACGACGGTCTCCTCGGCCGGCGTGCCGTAGAGGCGGACGGTGCCGCCGAGCCCATGGGCCTCCAGCACGGTCTTGAGGGCCATCGCGGCGGCCACCGAGGCCGCGCCGAAGAGGTTGTGACCGCAGCCGTGGCCGCTCGTCACGCCGTCTGCGCGGGCGGCGCGCTCGGGTACGGGCGCATTGCCCACGCCGGGCAGGGCGTCGTACTCCGCGAGCACTCCGATGACCGGCTCGCCACTCCCGTAGCTGGCCACGAACGCCGTCGGCATCCCCGCCACGCCCCGCTCGACGGTGAAGCCGGCGGCTTCGAGGGCGTCGGCGAGGAGCGCGGCCGAATCGACCTCCTTCATGGCTGTTTCCGAGAGCTCCCACAGCGTCATGGCGAGGCGGCGGATCTCGGGCCGGAGTGCGTCGGTGGCGTCGTGGGCAGTCTGTTTCTCGGGTGGCAGCGGCTGCGCGGCGACGGCCGGGACGGCCAGCAGCAGGACCAGCAGGAAGGGGCGGATCGGCATGGAGGATCGGGGGATGGGTCGCTTGCCGGAGTGGACGCGGTCAATATACGCCCGGAACCGGAGTCTCGCCCCTATCCATCCGTGCCCGTCGCCACGCGCGGCTCCGCGTCTTCCGTGTCGGCGTCCTCGGCGTCAGCGTCGTCGTGCAATAACGGCTCCCTGGCGGCGGCCAGCACCGCCTCGGCAAACTCTTCGACCGGCGCGGCGGGGTTCCAGGCGATGCTGCGGGACGCGTCCCGGTGGGTGGCGAGGTAGTGCGCCAGCAGCCGCACCTCGTCCACCTCCTGCCGCAGATACCGCGCCGGGCGCTCCTGCGCCGGGTCGAAGTGCCGGGCGAGCGCCTCGCACAGCCGCCCCTGGTCTCCCTCGGAGGGCGGCACCGAGATGGCGAGGGTCTCGGCGAGCCGGCCGAAGCGGATCAGGTAGAGCTGGGCGCTGTCGCCGGTGAGGCCGGGCTGCACGAGCACGACGTTGTGCGCGAGCACGGGCGCCGCCACGGCCTCCTGCCGCCGCAGCATCCGCTCCAGCCGCCGGAGCATGTCTCGGTAGGTCGCCGCCTCCTCGAAGTCCAGCGCAGCCGCCGCCTGCTTCATCCGCGCCTCCAGGATGCCGAGCACCGACTGATCCCGGCCGGTGAGGAATGCGCGGACGCGGTCCACCTCGGCCGGGTAGCGAGCAGCGGCGTCGGCATCCACGCAGGGTGCGTGGCAGCGGCCGATGGCGGCGTAGAGGCAGCGGCGGCGCAGCGCGTACGTGTCGTCGTCGCATTCTCGGAGCTGAAACAGAGTGTTGATCACATCCTGCACCAGCTGCGCCTGGCGCCGCCCCCCGAGCGGCCCGTAGTACTCGGCGCCGTCGTCGAAGAGGTAGCGGCTGACCGAGACGGTGGGCGCCTCGTGCGCGGTGTCCAGCCGCAGAAACGGACGGTTGCGGTAGCGCCGCTGGGCGCGGTTGAAGCGGGGCTGGTGCTCTTTGATCAGGCGGGATTCGAGGAGGAGCGCGCCCAGCTCCGAGCCCGTCTCGGTCCACTCGACGTCACGGAGCGTGTTCACCAGATCGCGCGTGCGGGGCGGATGCCCTTCGACGCCGGTGAAATAGCTGCGGACGCGGTTGCGCAGGCTCTTGGCCTTGCCGATGTAGATGATGGCGCCGCGCCGGTCTTTCATGAAATAGACGCCGGGGCGGTCTGGCAGGCCGGGCAGCACGTGTTCTCGGATCGCGCGCAGATGCGCCGGCCCCTTCCGCACGTCGGCGTAGCGGCGGTGCTGGAAGCGCAGCAGGTCGGCCAGCGTCTCGGCGCCGTGCTCCGTCTGCACCTGCTTCAGAAACTGGATGAGCACCTGGGCGGTGGCGGCGGCGTCGCCCAGGGCCCGGTGGCGCTGCTCCACCTTGAGGCCATAGAAGTCGATCAGGCTGGTGAGGCCCTTCGAGCGCAGGCCGGGCAGCAGCCGCCGCGCCAGGCGCAGCGTGCAGAGCGTCTCGTTGCCGAGCGCCTCGCGGCCCATCCCGTCCAGCTCGGCGTTGAGGAAGCGGAGGTCGAAGGGCAGGTTGTGGGCCACCAGCACGCCGTCGCCCAGGAAGTCGAGGAACCGGGGCAGGACCCGGTAAGCCGGCGGCTCGCCGAGGAGCATCGCCGTCGAGATGCCGGTCAGGCGCGTGATGCGGTGGGGCACCGACCGCTGCGGGTTGATGAGTTGTGCGAACTCGCTCACCACCGCCCCCCCGCGCACCCGCACGGCGGCGACCTCGATCAGGCGGTCGCGGCCGGCCTTGGTGCCGGTGGTCTCGGTATCGACGACGACGAAGGTGGCTTCATCGAGCCTCATCGCCGGGGTCCCCCTGCCTCCCCCGGCGGGGTGGCGTCGAGGAGGGCCGGAAACTCAGCGAGACCGAGCAGCTCGGCGAGGCGGACCGGCACGTCGGTGTTCTCATACACGCCGGTGAA
>JAWWAN010000265.1:0-5683 GCA_033721675.1 Rhodothermales bacterium
CGCCGGGCGAGGGTGAGGGGGTTCACACCATCCCGCTGCGCTTGCGCAGCACCCACTCCGCCGTCAGCAGGAGCACGACGACGGCGATGAAGAACGGCAGGGTCCACAGCTCCGTCTCGCGGGTGGACTCGACGAAGGTGGACGCGAAGCCGCCCCCGGCGGCGAGGGCGGCAGGGAGCGCGTCGAGGCGGTCTGGCGTGAGGAAGGCGCCGCCGGAGCGCTGGGCGATCTGCCGCAGCAGCGCCGCGTTGGCGCGCGTCTCCCGGAACTCGATGGTGAGCGCCCCGACCGCGAACGAGCCGTTGTCGTCGCCCAGGGCGACGCCGCCTCGCTCGGCGCCGGCGCGGTAGGCGTAAGTGCCTTCGGGCAGCGTCCCGACGTCCAGCACGTAGCGGCCGTTGCCCAGGGGCTCCATCGTGTACGGGTAGGCCGTGCCGTCGGGCGCCGTGACGGTCACGTCGAGGCGGGCGTCCGAGACGGGGTTAAGGCTCTCGTCGTAGACCTGCCCCGTGAACGTGATGGCCTCGCTCCCGGAGAAGAGTTCCTGCACCGGCTCGACGCGCACGCGGCGGTCATCCTCCGGGGTGGTGAGCCACTGCGTGAGGTTGGAGAAGAGGGCGGGCCAGAAGCCGGCATAGGCGTCCAGGTCGTTCGGCAGGTTCTTCCAGCGCCACGTGCCGGAGCCCAGCAGGGCGGCGCTCCGCTGGCCCGCCCGCCGGCGCACCACGAGCAGGGGATCGTCCAGGCGCACGCCGCGCACGTCGATGGTGGCGAGCACGCGGGCGTCGGGCGAAGGCTGCCAGCGGCTCTGGTTGTAGTGCAGCGGGGGGAGGGCGCCGAACGAAGCGGGCCGCTGCGGGATTTCGAGGATCGGATGCTGCTCGCCGCCGGGCGTCGCCACGAACGACGCCTCCGCGAAGCCGGGACGCGTACGGTCGGGCGCGGCCGGCAGGACGTCCGCGAAATGTTTGCGGACCGCCGCCACGTCCGTCTGGCGGGAGAGCAGGAACAGCAACGGCGTGCCCTCCTCGGCCGCCTCGGCGAGGCGGCTCATGGCAACGCCTTCGGCGCCTCGCCCGGGGAAGCCGACGAGCACGATCAGGTCGAACGCGTCGAGCGCATCCGGGAGGCGGCCCTCGTAGAATGTGCCGGGGCCTTTCTGGACGAACGCCGTGATCTCGGCGCGGCCGTCCTGCTGCAGGAGCTGGCGCACCGCCGAGAGGTCCGGGCCAGGCGCGGCGGCCACGAGCAGCACCCGCTGCTTGCCGCGCAGCACGCGCACCGTCAGCGACTCCCGGTTGTTGCGGTACGTCACCTCGCCGGGCAACTCGGTGACGGCCACGGTGAGCTGCTGAAAGCCTTCGTCTTCCGGCGTGAAGCTCAGGTCCACCGGCACCTCGGCGGTGCCCTCGGGCAGCCGCACCGGGGCGCTGGCGAGCACCTGCCCCTGCTTCAGGAGGGACACCACCACCTGCGCGCCGCCGAAGTCTTCCACCCGCAGCCCCACCTGCACGGGCAACTCGGTGCCCACGTACGCGATCTCGTTCGTGGTCACACGGCGGATCTGGACGTCGCGGCGGCGCATCGTGTCTCCGACGGCCACGGTGTAGACCGGCACGGGGAAGCGCTCGGCCTGGTAGAGCGGGTTGCGGCCGGCGTTGTACTGGCCGTCCGAGAGCAGCAGCACGCCGCGCAGGTTCTCGTCCTGCATCGCGTCGCGGACGTGGGCGAGGGCGCGGGCGATGTCGGTCCGGGCGCCGTCGAAGGTCAGCGAATCGGCGGTGCCGTCCTCGGGCAGCGCACGGACCGTGTTGCCGAAACCGAAGAAGCGCGTGCGTCCGTCGAGGGCGCCTTCCGGGAGGGTGCGGACGGCCTCGCGCATCGCGGCGGCAAGGTCGAGGGGGCGGCCTTCGGTCTCGGCCTCCAGCCCCATGCTCTGGCTCTCGTCCACGAGTACGGCCAGCACCGGGGCGCGCTCGGTGCGCCGGAACTGGCGCCACAGCGGCTCGAAGAGGAGGAACAGCAGGATCGCCAGCGCGGTGAAGCGCAGCCCGACGAGCACGGCCCGCCGGCCCGCCGGCACGCGCGGCACGGTGCGGCGGTACGTCCAGTAGGTCAGCGCGGCGGCGCCGGCCAGGCAGAGCGCCAGCAGCCACGGGCTCGATCCAAACGAGAGGGACATGAAGTGCGATGCGAAATCGGTGGAAGCTCCCGCCTTAACGAGCCGACCCGGCCGATTGTTTTGAGGGAGACACCAGGCATCGGCCGGGAGGTCTCAGGTCAGAAGTCTCAGGTCTGGAAAGTCGCAGGTCCGAAGGTTCTATAGCTCATGGTGAACCTGCCGACCTGCGACTTTCTGAGCTGCGACCCGCCGACCCGCTCACACGTAGGGCACGACGAGGTAGACGAGGTAGCCGGTGAAGGCAGCGAGCAACACGCCCCCCTCGAACCGCGTGATGCGGTAGCTCGTCCAGGCCAGCGGCAGCAGCAGCACGCCAAAGGCGAGCATCACGGGGAAGTGGACCTTCAGGGCCTGCGTCTCCACCGACAGCGGGCGGATCATCGAGACGAGCCCCACCACGAACAGCACGTTGAGCAGGTTGCTCCCCAGCACGTTGCCCATCGACATGTCCGGGTCCTTCCGCATCGCACTCACGACGGACGCCGCCAGCTCGGGCAGGCTCGTCCCGATGGCGACGACGGTCAGCCCCACCACCACGGGGTCGATGCCGAGCCAGGACGCCACGTTGACGGCCGCATGCACCATCATCTGCGCGCCGACGGCCAGGAAAAGGATCCCCACCGAGAGCAGAAACACCTTCTTCGTCGTCGGGGCGCTCACGTCCTTCTGTTCGAGCACCGACATGTCCGACGTATCGACCTTGCGCGCATGGCGACGGCAGTCGATGACGAGGAAAACCAGGAAGCCGATCAGGCCGCCCACGAGCAGCAGGCCGTCGATCTGGCTGATCACGCCGTCGAGCGCGACGAGGTAGAACAGCGCCATCACGAGCATCATGATGGGGTATTCCTTGCGCAGCGTGCCGGGGGCGACGGCCAGCGGCAGGATCAGCGCGCTCGCGCCCAGGATGAGGGCGATGTTGCAGATGTTGGACCCGACGATGTTGCCCAGCGCGAGGCTGTCCTCGTCGGAGAGCGCCGCGAAGAAGTTGATCACGAACTCCGGCATCGACGTCCCGAGGGCGACGACGGTGATGCCGACGACGAGGCGGCGGATGCCGTATTTGAGCGCGAGGCTGGCAGCGCCGCGCACGAGCCACTCCGCCCCGAGGTAGAGGACGCCCACACCGACGGCGAAGATCAGCAGTTGCCAGACCATCTGGGAGTGTTCACGTAAGCGGGTGTATATGAAAAGGGTTGCCTCCGTCCGTCTGGCAACCCCGCATCAGGTAGGATCTCCGGCCGGCGGCTCGAGGGCGCGGCCGTCGAAGGCCCCTGGAAGCAGCGCCGACGGAGCGGCCGAAGCAGGGGCGTTATCACCTCTGTCCATCCAAAGCACTGCCGCCGAAGCGAGTTCCACCAGCAGCTGGCGGCAGGCGCCGCACGGCGTCCCGGCCGGGTCCTTCAGGCACGTCAGGTACAGCGCCTCGGCCTCGGGCAGGCCGTAGCTGACGGCCGTGCCCAGCGCATTTCGCTCGGCGCACAGCACGCGCGACCAGTCCGGGTGCTCGACGTTGACGCCCGGCACGAGCCGCCCGCCAGCGGCCAGCACGCACCCGACCGGGAACGACGACTCCGGCACGAGCGCCCGCTCCGCCACGGCCCGGGCCAGCGCGATACCGTCTTCCGACGACGCCGGCAGCGGGGCGTCGAGGAACGGGTCGAGGCGCTCGGAGGCAGGCGGCAGCGAAACGCCCGCGCGCCGTACGAAGGCGTCCTCCGCCGCCCGCTCGAAGGCGCCGTCGGGGACGGTGGCGAGAAAGGCGGCTTCGTCCGGGGTGGCCGCATGATCGAGCACGGCGGCCACCACGTCCCGGCGGCCGGCGGCCACGGCCGTAGACAGCGCGTTGACGAGGGCGGGGATCACGAGCGAGAACGAGGCGCTCTCGACCCGCACCCCCGGCACCCAGGCGCCGTCGCTGAGCAGCAGCACCGCCGCGGCAGGGCGGCCGGAGTAGGGCGTGTGGGCGCGCGCGGCGGCGTCGTGCGCATGCCGGCGGAGCACGTCCATCGGGGCCGAGGCCATAGGCGGGCGAGAAAGGTTCGGCGAGCGTCGCGGGTCGTATCGACGCTGCGGCGCCCAGGTTTCCGCAGGGAGCGGGCAGGGCCGCCAAGAGATCGTAAAACCTGATGCGGCCGGTTGCGCGAGCCGGCGCCTCCGGCTAGTTTGTACGTCTTCCCGCCGGGATGGCGAAATGGTAGACGCAGCGGACTTAAAATCCGCTGGCCGCAAGGCCGTGCGGGTTCGAGTCCCGCTCCCGGCACCGTGCCCGCCCCGGTGCCCGCGCAGCGGCGCCGGGGCCGTGCCTGCGCAGCCTCCCCAGATGCCCGAGACCCCGATGGCCCAGCCCGAGCCGGACGCGCCGGAGCGCAAACGCATCGCGCTCGTCGCCCACGACAACATGAAGCCGGACCTGCTGGAGTGGGTGGATTACAACCGAGAGCTCCTGAGCCGCCACGCGCTCTACGCCACCGGCACCACCGGCCGTCTCATCACCGACCAGTTCGGGCTCAACGTTCATCGGCTCCAGAGCGGCCCCCTCGGCGGAGACCAGCAGCTCGGAGCCCTCATCGCCGAGGGCGAGATCGATTTCCTCGTCTTCTTCTGGGATCCCCTCGAACCGCAACCGCATGACCCCGACGTCAAGGCGCTCCTCCGCATCGCCGTCGTCTGGAACATCCTCATCGCGTGCAACCGGGCCTCGGCAGACTTCATCATCTCGTCGCCTCTGATGGATCTGGGCTACGAACGCCGCGCGCCGGACTATGAGGCCTACCGACGGCGGCCCATCAGCGGAGCCTGACGGCGCGTTCCGGGAGCGTTTCAGGAGGCGGTCGCCAGCGCGGCCAGCGCCTCCAGCCAGGCCAGCAGGGCCTGGTGGGCCGCCGCGACGAGCTCGGCCGCCAGCTCGGCTGTCATCGCTCCCGAGAGCGGGAGCGCCGCCGTCAGCACCGCGGCGCCGGCCAGCATCCCCGCTGCGCGCCACCAGCCCCGGAGGGGTACCGGGGGCCGTGGCGGATCTACCGAAGGCCGCCCGGTGCGTCGGGAGACGATGGGCGGGGCCGGGTGGAGCGTGCTCGGGTCGAGGCGCATGGCGTGCACGGGCCGGATGCTGGAGGGACGTCTCTATCCTCCTACACCGCCTGCACCCTGAAATCGGCTCATCCCTCCGCGTCCCGAAGGAACGAAAAGCGGCTTCCGGCGTCAGAAACCCCTACTCGTAGCAGGCCCTGCCGCGCCTCCTGTTCCGGTTCTTTTCACCGTCCCGATCCGCCCTACATGTCCTCATTCTGGGAGCGCACCAACGGTACCGTCGAGCGTGAGGAATACCTCCTCGACGCCCTGTCTGATCAACTGCAGATCTCGATGCAGACCCTCGTCCGCTGGGCCGACCGGCACCTCATCGACGCCGAGCTGGACTGGAGCCTCAACGACGACAACGAGGAGATCCGCGTCATCCGCCTGCGTACGGGCAAGCTCGACGAGATCCGCACGTTCGCC
>JAWWAN010000266.1:0-5679 GCA_033721675.1 Rhodothermales bacterium
GCGGTAGGCGGCCAGCACGCCGGCGAGGGTCGCGCCGGTCGTCACGTGGGCCGCTGCGGCCTTCACGGCGCCGGTGGCGTTGGCCGGGGCAAACGCGTGACCCACGGCGCCGAGCGCACCCAGATCCCCGTCGGTGTCTCCGATGAACGCGACGGCATCGAGCGGGCAGCCCAGGCGGTCGGCCAGCCAGGCCAGCCCTTCGCGCTTCGTGATCGACGCCGGCACGGCGTCGATGGAGACCGGCGTGGAAAATACGGAAAACGCCGGGAAGCGGTCCGCCACGAAGCGCCGCACGGTGGGGAGGAGGGCCTCCACCTCGGCGGGGTCGGGGCCGATGACGCCGGCCTGGGTCCGCTTGGCGTGGTCGAGCATCATGGTGGTGCCGGGGATCAACTCGTCCCGCATCCAGGCGCGCAGGGTGCCTACGGCGCGTTCCACCGTGGGGGTGAACGCCGGGTGCCAGCATACGCGTGCCGATTCGGGGTCGAACAGACCGCCGCCGCTCTCGAAGAGCACGGGCGTCCGTACGCCCAGCACCTGTGTCATCGCCTCGACGTACGGGTAGGGCCGCCCGGAGCAGATCGAGAACGCCGGCGCGCCGTCCTGACCGCCGAAGGGGCCGGCCTCCTCGACCAGGGCCGCCAGCTGGCGGAGCCGGTCCAGGTCGAAGGGCCGATACGGCTCGGCGAGGCACCCGTCGATGTCGGAGACGAAGAGGCGGATCACGGTAGTAGAGAGGATCGGCGGTGACGGCTGCGCCTTTATAGCAGCGACTCGGGCGGCGGTTTCAGGATCGTCACAACGTGATAAAAAATAATAGGATCGGCAATGGCGGGGTCGAGGGCATCGGCGGTGGGGGTGCATCTTTGGGGCGGCCCGCCGTAGACTGCGGTCACCGGCAGGCATGCCTGCCGCTGCGCTTCGTCCCCTCAGCCCGCCCCGCACTCCGATGCCACGCGCCCTTCCCCTCGTGCTCGCCGCCTGCATGGTTCTCCCGGTTTCGGCCTCGCTCGCGCAGGGCACCGACGCCGAGCCCCCGGCCGATCCCGCCGACGTGATCTCCGTCGATGCCATCATCACCGCGCTCTACGACGTCATCTCCGGCCCGGCCGGGCAGGCCCGAGACTGGGACCGCTTCCGCACCCTGATGCTGCCCTCAGCCCAACTCATCCCGCTCGGCCGCCGCCCGGACGACGGGCAGGTGGTGGTGCAGGTGCTCTCGGTGGAGGACTACATCCGCCGCGCCGGGCCGTACCTGGAGCAGAACGGGTTCTTCGAGACCGAGATCGCCCGCACGGAGGAGCGCTACGGCAACCTGGTCCACGCCTTCAGCACCTACGAGTCTCGCAACAGCGCCGACGACGCCGAGCCGTTCATGCGCGGCATCAACAGCATCCAGGTGCTCTACCAAGGGGATCGCTGGTGGATCGCCAACATCGCGTGGCAACCCGAGTGGGAGGGCCTGCCGATCCCCGGCGACTACTTGCAGTGACGCGCGGCCGCTGTCAGTCGGCCGGGAGGCGCGCCGTCTCGAACCAGAACGCCTCGATCCGCTCGAACAGGCGGTCGTAACCCTCGCTGGTGGTGGGCTTGCCCACGTAGGCCCGCGCCCGTGCATCGTACGCGTTGAGCAGCGTGGGCAGGTCTTCGGCGACGGTGACGACGATCACGGGGATGGACCGGAGCGCAGGATCCTCGTTCATCCGGTGCAACACCTCCAGGCCAGACATGCCGGGCAGAAAGAGGTCGAGCAGGACGAGGCGCGGGCGGGGCGCCTCGGCGTGGGGCGCCTCGCGGTGGAGAAAGCGCAGGGCGTCTTCGCCGTCCTCGACCACGTGGAGCCGCTTCCGGATCCGGCTGCGCTCCAGGGCGCGGCGCATGAGGAACACGTCCTCCGGGTTGTCCTCTACCAGGAGAATGTCGATCGGGCGCTTCGAAAGGGCAGCACTCATATCGGGCATGGAGAAAGAGATACTTCACAGAGGACGGCACGCGGCCGTGGAGGCCGGTGCTCCGAAGTATCGGTGAGGCTCGACTGACGACGGCCGCCTCTCGGGACTATAATACGGGATTGTCCGAAAAGAAGCCGCTCCATTGCCGAGGGGAGTAGGCGAGAGGTAACATCTTGTAATTAAGAAGCTTGCAAGAAGTGATCCGAGACGTGACCTTCGACGGATCTTCACCCGTGGCCCCCCCTGCACGGAGGGGGCCGCAGCCTTCAGGCGAGCAGCCGGCCGAGCTGTAGCCCTAACCATACACACAGCAGACCGATGACGACGCTGCCGGCGGCGTTCAGCAGCGCATACCACGGCAGCCCGCCCTCCCAGAGGACGAGCGTCTCGAGGCTGAAGGTGGAGAAGGTGGTCAGCGCGCCGAGGAAGCCGACGACGAGCAGATACTGGAGCGCGTCCGGGAGGCCGCCGCGCCCGAGCAGCGGCACCAGCAGCCCGATGAGCAGGCACCCGGTGAAGTTGACGCCCCAGGTGGCCAGCGGCAACGCGGCGTCGGAGAAGCGCTCGGCGAGCAGCGCCGCGCCGTAGCGCGTGGCGGCGCCGAGCGCCCCGCCGAGCATCACCATCAGAAGAGCCTGCATCGCGTCGCTGGAAAGAGAGGGAGGGGGTCTGAAATAGAGGGAGGCCGTCGGGTTCCACGCTTCAGCTACCCCGCCACCCGGACCCGCGCGACACGACCCATGCCCACCTCTTCGAGACCCGGCGGGCCCTCTTTCAGCGGCACGCACGGTCTGCACACGGGGGGAATTCGCTGCGCAGGCGGGCTACCGGCCGTGCTCCTGGAGGTACTCCGCGCCGCGCCCCTTGATGTTCTCGTCCCAGTATTGCATCCATCCGGGGCCTTCCTCGGCCAGCCGCTCCCAGTCCATCGCCATCGGGCGGATCTCCGTGCCGGTGATCCAGGGCGGCAGCGAATCCGGCGGGAGGTCCTGGCGGGCGGGGATGCGGTAGTACGTGTGGGATTGGTGGACGAGGGCGCTATCCGAGGTGACGAACTCGTAGAAGCGTTGCGCCCACTCGGGGTGGGGGCCGCCCTTGACGAGCGCGATGCCGTCGGTGAGGACGGGCGTGCCGCTCGTGGGGATGAGGTAGCCGAACGGATAGTCGTACTCGCGGCTCTGGAGGTAGATGTCCGGCATGTTCCACAGGCTCACCTCGGCCTCTTCGCGGGCGAGGCGCAGGTAGAGCTGGGTGGGGTCGGCGGTGTAATCCTTGGTATTGGCGTCGAGGCGGGCGAGCCACCGGTAGCCCTCCTCCACGGTCGGCTGCCGCAGGATGAGCGCGCCGTAGATGGTGCGCATTGTGGAAGAGGCGAGGGGGTAGCGGATGAGGATGCGGTCCTTCCAGCGCGGGTCGAGGAGGTCGTCCCAGTCCTGCGGAGCCGCCGTGGAGTCCAGCATGCGGTCGTTGAAGGCGATGACCTCGGGCGTGAGGAAGGTGCCGAACCACCGCCCGTCGGCGTCGCGCGCGTCGGCGGGGACGGCCGCGGCCCAGGACGGCGTGTAGGGTTCGAGCAGGTCTTCGCGGGCGGCGCGGGCGAAGGCGGTGGAGGCGCCGCCCCACCAGAGGCTGGCCTGCGGGTTCTGGCGCTCCGTGCGGATGCGGTCGTAGGCGTCCTGCCCGCCCATGTCGATCCACTGGACGTCGACTTCCGGGTGCCGCGCCTCGAAGGCGTCTTCGGAGGCCGAGAGCAGCTCCTTGCCGTGGGGCGAGTAGACCACGATGCGCACGCGGTCGTCGCTGCCGCACCCCACGGCGCCGGCGGCCAGCAGCACCGCCAGCGCGAAGATCCACGCGGGTTGGCGGGGGACGCCGCGAGGCCGAGAACCCGGAAGCAAGCGAGCGAGGCGAGGCATCATCATCCGATCCGTTGGAGCTTGGCGTAGCGAAGCATGAGTTTCTTCTGGCCGACCTCCTTGAAGAAGATGACGGCCTTGGCCTGGTCGCCGCGCCCCTCCATCGTGAGGATCTTGCCCTCGCCGAAGATGGGATGCTCGACGCGGAGGCCCGGCGCCAGCTCGGCCGCGCCCTCGTCGTAGACGATGCGGCGGCCGGACGGCTCCGGCGCGGCGCGGCGCGTGCGCTTCGCCCCGCGCTGCGGCGTGCCCGCGCCGCCCCGCAGCGAGGCCCGGGAGTAGTGCGGGTCTACGGCGTCGTAATCGACGGCGTCGCCCGGCTGCAGCGTGAAGCGGTCCGGCCGCGTCCGGTGCCGGCTGCCGGCCTCGGTACGGACGACCTCGGGGTCCACCTCGTCGAGGAAGCGGCTGCGGACGGACGCCTGCTGCTCGCCGTAGCGGAAGCGGCTGCGGGCGTGCGAGAGGTAGAGCCGGTCTTGCGCGCGCGTGGCGCCCACGTAGAAAAGGCGGCGTTCCTCCTCCAGCTCCTTGCGGTCTTGCGCGGCCTGGGCGAGCGGGAAGAGCCCTTCTTCGAGGCCGGTGACGAAGACGACGGCGAACTCCAGGCCCTTCGAGGCGTGGAGCGTCATCAGCGTCACGCGGTTGGGGTCGTCCTCGCCGGCGTCGGCGTCGGTGAGGAGGGAGATGTCTTGCAGGAAGGTGCTGAGCGTGCCGGCCTCGCCGGCGGCGCTGATGAACTCGGCGATGGCGTTGAGCAGCTCCTGCACGTTCTCCCACCGCATCAGGCCCTCGGGCGTGTTCTCGCGCCGGAGGTCGGCGAAGAGACCGGCCTCCTGCAAGAGGGTGCGGGCGACGTCGTCGGCGGGCTGGCTCCCGGCCTTGGCGGCGTGGCTGGCGATGAGGAAGCGGAACTTCTCGACGGCGGTCTGGGCGCGGGTCGGGAGGCCGGCCTCCTCGATCCGCTCGATGGCCTGCCAGGGCGTCAGGCTCTCGCGGCGGGCGAAGTCGAAGATGGCGTCCTGCGTCTTGGCGCCGATGCCGCGCGTCGGGTAGTTGATGACGCGGCGGAGGCTGGCGGCGTCGCTCGGGTTGACGAGCAGGCGCAGGTAGGCGAGGGCGTCCTTGATCTCCTTACGCTGGTAGAACGAGACGCCGCCGATGACGCGGTAGGGCAGGCCCGCCCGCCGGAGGGCCTCTTCGAGGGACCGGCTCTGGGCGTTCGTCCGGTAAAGCACGGCGAAGTCGCGCCACGTGTAGCCGGCGCGTGCGTGGAGGTCGCGGATCGTGCGCTCGATCTTCTGGGCCTCGTCGCGCTCGGAGAGGGCCTCCATGAGCACCACGTGGTCGCCCTCGCGGTTGTCCGTCCACAGGCTCTTGTCGAGCTGGTCCTGGTTGTGGCGGATGATGGAGTCCGCGAAGCGGAGGATCATCTTGGTCGAGCGGTAATTCTGCTCGAGGCGGATGACCTGGGCCTCGGGATAGTCCCGCTGGAACGAGAGGATGTTGCCGATGTCGGCGCCGCGGAAGGCATAGATCGACTGCGCGTCGTCCCCGACGACGCACAGGTTCTTGTGGCGCGCGGCGAGCATCTTGGCGAGGACGTACTGGGCGTGGTTGGTGTCCTGGTATTCGTCGATGTGGAGGTAGCGCCAGCGGTCCTGGTACTTCTGGAGGGCGTCCGGGTGCTGCTCGAAGAGCTCGATGGGTTTGAGCAGGAGGTCGTCGAAGTCGAGCGCGTTGGCGCGGCGGCGGGCTTCTTCGTAAGGGCCGTAGACCGTGGCGGCCTTCTCCTGCTGCGGCGAGGCGACGAC
>JAWWAN010000267.1:0-5678 GCA_033721675.1 Rhodothermales bacterium
GATGGTTGTAGGCAAAGAGGGGCTTGAGGAGGAACGAGAGGCGGCGCAGCAGCGGCTTGTCTGCGCGGACGCGCCAGTCGTAGAGGACGTCGACGCCGGGGCCGTCCTGCGTGAAGGTCCATACGCCGCGCCCGATGAAGTCACCCCACGCCACGAGCGTCCAGCCGTGGGGTTTGCGGGATTCGGTGACGCGGAACTTCCAGCGGAGGGTGTAGGGCAGGCGGCCCCGCGTGTGGAGGCGCACCACCTTGCCTACGCCGTCCGCATCCCCCGGCTCCAGCACCTCCACGCCGAGGTACACCGACGGCCACCAGCGCACCAGCGCCTCGGCGTCCTCCAGCACGGAAGACACGTCTTCGACGGCGCCCTCGACGCGCCAGCGCGTGACGAAGTGATAGTCGTGGGCGGGCATCACACGGGGAGGCGATCAGCCGGCGGCCCCCACCCGAGCAGCGCGCGGAGCGTCCGCCCGTGCATGCGGAGCTTCCACCGGAGCGTCTGTGCAGGCGGCTCCGGCGGCGGCGCCTCGGGCAGCGCCGCTACCGCACCGGCCAGGGAGGCATCGTAGAAGACCACGGCCCCGACCTCGCCGACGCCCTCGAAGGCCTCGGTGCGGTGCTCCGGGGCGAGGGCGTAGAAGTCTGCGCAGGCGGCGTAGGCCGGGTCGGAGAGCATCAGGTATTCGCGCGCCGGCACGCTGTTCTTGAGCATCCGGTGGACGACGATCACGTCGAACCCGAAGAGCTTGTCGAACCGGTCGATGCGTTCGAGGCCGACGGCGCCGCAGTGAGCCACCTGCTTGAGCCGAAGGTCGGCGACGCTGGTGCAGGCGCCGCAGACGCACGCCTTCACCCGCGCGAGCGCCTCGACCTCCCGCTGGAAGACGCGGAAGAGGTGAAGGATCTGCGGCTTCACGGCGGCGGCGACGGCCGGGAGGTCGCCGCCGGGCGCCGGGGCGTAGAAGAAGACGGCGTCGCCCTCCAGTTCGGCCACGCGCAGCGGCGGGCGGGCCTCCGCCACGAGCGTGCGCAGCAGGCGGGCCACGATCTGCCGGGCGTGGCTCGTCGCCAGGGCGTGCAGCCGCATGAAGCGGGTGAAGCCGCTGATGTCGGCGATGAGCAGCAGCGCCGGCACGTCGCCGCCGGCAGGTGGTGTGGTCTCCATCACGCTGCGCTCCTGTTTCGTGGATCGCTGAGCCCCCCCATCAGGCGGGTACGGCCTGGGGTCCGATCTGCTGCATCAGGCCCAGCAGGTCTGCCTGGGCCCAGCGCTCGGCGACCTGCCCGCCCTCGAAGCGCAGGATCGACAGGCCGGGCAGCGTGACGGAGCGCCCCGTCGGCGGGTGGCCCATGAACGCGCCCGTGTGCGTGGCGGTCATCGTGTAGCGTGCCGCCGCCCGGTCCTCGTCCTCCAGCACATCCTCCAGCACAACGTGCGCATCGGGGAAGGCATCGAGGACGGCCTGGTAGTAGGCCCGGATGCTTTCTTTGCCGGGGGGCAGCCCGTAGCCGTGCAGCACGGCAGCGTCGGAGTAGAGCGCGAGATACCCTTCCAGATCGCCCTGGTTCAGGCGGTCGAGTGCACGGCGGATCCGTTCATGATGGGACGTGGACATGGCGGTACGCCCGGGTGGGCAGATCGATGGGGAGAGAGACCCGGCAGGCCCGCACGGCCTGAGGTATGGACGGAGAGAGCATAGGCACGCCTTCCGTTCATAGACCAGTCCACAACGCGCTCAATCGCTGCTCAGGTGCTGCTCACCCGGCCGGTGCCGGCGCGTCACACCCGGGTCTCCTGCTGCCAGAGGTGTTCGGTGAGCTGCTCCACGCCGCGCTTGAGGTAGCGCCGGAAGGTGCTGATGGGCAGGTCGAGCAGCTCGGCGGCCTGCTCCTGACTCCGGGCCGGGCGGAAGTAGGTGCGGTCCAGGACGCGGTAGTAGAGCGCATCGCGGGGGGAGGCGCGGAGGAGGCCCGCGGTCTCGTCGAGCAGGCTGCGGAGGGCCTCGATGCGGTCGGCCGCGTCGGCTTCGTCGCCGGCCGCGTTCGCCACGAGGCGGCACCGCAGCAGCGGGTTCTCGCCCAGCTCGAAGGGGCGGGCATATGCCTTGAGCGCGCCGCGCACGGCCTCGGAGAACGCGTGGTGGTCCAGCACGGCGAGGGGTTCGGCGGCCTCCGGCGGCTCGGCCTCGTCCAGGCCCAGCTCGCGGGCGGCGAGGAGGTCCAGCCACCGCATCGGCGGCACGGCCCGCCAGTCGTGCCCGAAGACGCCATAGCGGCGCCCCTCGACCTCGAACGCGGCCTCCTCCAGGCGTTGCAGGTCGGTGTAGGCGCAGAAGGGCGCCCAGAAGTCGGCGTCGGCGCAGGGGAAGAAGCTGAAGGCGAGGTCGGGCGTGGTGAGGTAGTGCTGGGCGATCTTGAGGAAGAGCAGGCTCTGCATGGACGAGACGGCCTGGTACGAGTCGGCCGCCATCCAGAAGCGGATGAGCGTGCCGCGCTCGCCGGCGCGGAGGGGCGCGTGGCGTTCGAGGTAAGCGCAGGCCGTCGCCACGGCGGGGTCGGCGGCGCGGTCCTCGTCCGCGATCTTCTGGAGCGCCACCAGGTGGAGGTAGCCGGCCGGTATGCCGTCGAGGTCGCGGAAGAGGAGGGCGCCCTCGGGCTGGCGGTGCAGCCAGTGCGCCGCGATGCGGGCGGCCTCGGCGCCCTCGTGGCGCTCGACCATCGCGCAGAGCGCCGGGTGGTCGGGGTCGGCCGGGGCCTCGGGGAGCGCGCTGCCGGTCTCCTGCCAGTCCAGGAACGGCTTGATGACGGGGTTGTCCCGGTGGAGGTAGATATAGTCGAAGAGCACGCGCTGCTGGTCGCGGCCGTGGGTCTGTTCGAGGCGGTCCGCGTAGTAGGCGCGGGCGCGGTCGTGGAGCTCGGCGTACCACTCCGGGTTGCGCCACCGGAGGTCGGCGGTGAGGGCCTCGCGGGCCAGTTCGTGCGGGAAGAGGCCGTACGGCCCGGCCTCGATGAACGAGACGCGGCGCATCCAGGCGAAGACCTCGTGGACGTCGTCCTGGCCGAGCATCCGCGCCAGGAGGGATTCGTTGACGACGCGGACGAGGGCGCTTGCTTCGAGGGCGGCGCGGTGCGCCGGGCCAGGCACCTGCTGGAGGAACTGATCGACGAGCGCCTTGATGACGTCCGGGGCCGCGTCCGGCGCGAAGGTCTGCTCGGGCCGCTGCTCGAAGAGGTCGGCCACGAGCGAGAGCGCGAGGGGGTGGCCGTGGGTGAAGCGGAGGATGGAGCCGTGCTGGCCGGGGTCCACGCCGCGCCGCGCGAGGTAGGTGCGGCACTCGTCGTCGCTGAAGGCGCGCAGCGGCACCTCGCGCAGCAGCTCCTGCCAGCCGGGGTCGGCGTGCCACGGCGGCGCCATCGGGTTGCGGCCGGCCGTGACGACGAGCACCTCGGTGGGCACGTCCGGCAGGAAGGTCTCGCGCAGCCACGGGTCGAGCGGCGCCAGCATCTCGAAGGTGTCGACGAAGAGCACGTGCCGGCGGCCGGCATTCTGGAGCACGGCCAGCGGGTCGGCGGCGCCGGGCAGGTCCAGCGCCCCCCGCAGCGCGGCGATGAACCCGACGGGGTTCGGGTCGAGGTGGCGGCCGTCGAGGCGCAGGGCCTGGGCGCCGGCGTCGGCGCACGAGGCCGAGAGGGCGCGCAGCAGCGTCGTCTTGCCGATGCCGCCGGGGCCGTAGATGTGGAGCACGAAGAACGGCGGGTCGGCGGCGTGCAGCGCCGAGGTGAAGAGAGCCTGCTCGGCGTCCCGGCCGACGAACCGGCGCAGCCGGGCCGCGCGCAGGCGTTCCGCGAGGCGAGATCCCATGGTCCCGGCCTGAGCAATGGATCGAGGTCTCCGGGCCACTCCACACCCGTACGACGTTACCGGCCCGGCCCCTCTAATGTAGCAAAACGCGGGAGAAGGGGGAAGCGAAAAGGGAAACGAGGGGCGCCCGCTCCGGGCCCTCCCCCTACTGCTGCATGTAGTCGACGGTCAGGTGGGCCAGGGCGCGGACGCCGAGGGGCAGTACGCCCTCGTCCACGAAGAACAGAGGCGAGTGGTTGAGGGGGAGGCCTTCGAGGTCCGCCCCCTCGGGCGCGGTGCCGAGGAAGAAGTAGAGGCCGGGCGCGCGCTGGGCGAAGTAGGAGAAGTCCTCGGCCCCCGTCGTCAGCTCGGCCTCGACCACGTTCTCGGCGCCGGCCACGCGCCGGAGCGTCGGCACCATCTGCTCGTAGAGCGCGGGGTCGTTGACGGTCACGGGGTAGCCCAGCCCGATCTGCACCTCGGCTTCGGCGCCGGCGGCCGCCGCGATGTGCTCGGCGGTCTCCTGGATCCGGCGGTGGATGTCCCGCTGCATCTCGGTGTCGAAGGCGCGGACGGTGCCGACGAGCTCGACCTCGTCCGGGATGATGTTGCCGCGCACGCCGCCGTGGATCGAGCCCACCGTGATGATCGACGGGGCCTTCGTGACGTTCACCTGCCGGCTGGCGATGGTCTGGAGGCCGAGCACGATCTGGGCGGCCGTCACGATGGGATCGACGCCGCCCCACGGGCGGGCGCCGTGCGTCTGCTTTCCGCGCACGACGATGCGCAGCCCGTCGGACGAGGCCATCGCCGGGCCGGGGCGCACCATGACCGTACCCACGTGGGCGGGCCGCACGCCCACGTGCAGGCCGAAGACGGCGTCCGGCACGGGGTCGTCGAAGGCGCCCTCGCGCAGCATCAGGTCGGCGCCGCCCTCCTCACCGGCCGGCGCGCCCTCCTCCGCCGGTTGGAAGATGAAGAGCACGGTGCCGGGCAGATCGGGTTGCATCGACGCCAGCACATCGGCCGCGCCCATCAGGATCGCCACGTGGTTGTCGTGGCCGCAGGCGTGCATCACGCCCACCTCGGTGCCGTTGTAGATCGTCGTCTCTTTGGAGGCGAAGGGGAGATCCACCTGCTCGGTCACCGGCAGCGCGTCCATGTCCGCGCGGAGCGCGACGACGGGGCCGGGGCGCCCGCCGCGCAGCACGCCCACCACGCCCGTATGCCCGACCTCGGTGCGGACCTCCATCCCCAGGCTCCGCAGGTGCTCGGCCACCTTCTCGGCCGTCCGGAACTCGCGGTTGCCCAGCTCCGGGTGCGCGTGGATGTCGCGCCGCCATGCCACCACGTCTTCTTCGATCTCGGCCACGCGCGCATCGATCCGGGCGCCCAGATCCTGCGCCGCCGCGGGGAGGGCGACGGTGGCCAGCAGTACGGTCAGGAGAAAGCAGGTACGCATGGGGGTTCAGGTTGGTGGTTGGAGATCAGGCCCGGCGCTCCCGAAGCCAGTCACCCCTATGATAAGGCCAGTCGAGGGAACTTGGGGAGACCAACTCGCCACCTCGTCGTCTCCGCTTAACCGCCTCCTGTCCTCCCCTTTTCATGGGAGGGACGCGGTGAGTTGGCGCGGTGCCTGCCAGAAAAGTCCTCCTCCGTGCGAAGACTTGTCCCGAGCACTTCGGCTGCGCTCAGCACAGGCTCCACGAAGGAACGGGGCCGGGGAGGTAGGCCCGCTGCATCTCACCGCAGCACGTTGAACATGCGGCTGTACTTGACGGTCATGCTGCGGGCCTGCGGCGTGCCGGTGAGTACGTCCAGGTCGTTCGCCTGGTTGA
>JAWWAN010000268.1:0-5660 GCA_033721675.1 Rhodothermales bacterium
CCGCCTTCGGCTCCTGCCATGCTCGACGCCGCCGCACCCGAGTTCATCCGCTCCGAGGCCGAGCGCGAGGCCGTGCTGACGCATCCATCGGCCGCCCTCGTCGAGGCCCTGCGCACGCTGCACGGGCCGCTCGTAGTGCTCGGGGCCGGCGGCAAGATGGGGCCGACGCTCTGCGTCCGCGCCCGCCGCGCTGCCGACGCCGCCGGGCGCCGCGACCTGCGCGTCGTCGCTGTGAGCCGCTATACCGACGCCGGCGCGCGGGCCTGGCTGGAGGCGCGCGGCGTCCAGACCGTCGCCTGCGATCTCCTCGACGGCGACCTCGCCGCCCTGCCGGATGCCGCGAATGTGGTCTACCTCGTCGGCCTCAAGTTCGGGACCCGGCACGACCCTGCGCAGACGTGGGCCGTCAACACGCTGGTGCCGGCGCGCGTGGCGCGGCGGTACGCCGGCGCCCGCATCGCCGCCCTCTCCACAGGCAACGTCTATCCCCTCGTGCCCGTCGCCTCCGGCGGGGCTACCGAAGAGACTCCGCTGACGCCGCTGGGCGAGTACGCCAACGCCTGCGTCGCCCGCGAGCGGATCTTCGCGTTCGAAGCGGCGCGGACAGAGACGCCGGTGGTGCTGCTCCGCCTCAACTACGCCGTCGATCTACGCTACGGCGTCCTCGTCGACCTCGGCCGCCGCATCCTCGCCGGCACGCGCATCGACCTCACGATGGGCTACCTGAACTGCATCTGGCAGGGCGACGCCAACGACACCGTCCTGCGCAGCCTCGCGCTCGCCGAGATCCCACCGCGGCCGCTCAACCTCACCGGCCCCGCCGTCCTGTCCGTACGCACCCTCGCCGAACGCCTCGCCGCGCTCCTCGGGCGGACGGTCCGCTTCACCGGCACCGAGGCGCCGACGGCGCTACTCAGCGACCCCGCCCGTGCCTGCGCCCTCCTCGGCCCCCCGCCCACCGGGGTGGAGACGATGCTTCGATGGACGGCGCGCTGGCTCCTCGACGGCGGCGCCACCCTCAGCAAACCCACCCGCTTCGAGGTGCGGGACGGCCGGTATTAGAAGGCACTGGCCACCAACCCCTGGGGATTGACGGAATCCCCCCTGCCGCCAGTCCCCGGTCCTCAGTCCCTGATCGCTATGTCCGACTATCCGATGCCGGCCGAGGACGTGAGCGCGGCGCTGCGGCGCGGCCTCGTGATCCCCGCCCACCCGCTGGCGCTGACGCCCGACGGCGCCTTCGACGTGCGCCACCAGCGCGCCCTCACCCGCTACTACCACGCCGCCGGCGCGGGCGGCCTGGCGGTGGGCGTCCACACCACCCAGTTCGCGCTCCGCGCACACGGGCTGCTCGAACCCGTACTCGCCCTCGCGGCCGAGACGGCCGCCGCCTGCGACGCCGCGGCGGGGCGACGGACGGTGCTGATCGCGGGGGCGACCGGGCCGACGCTGCAGGCCCTCCGGGAAGCCCGCCTCGCCCGCGACCTCGGCTATGACGCCGTGCTGCTGTCGCTGGCGGCGATGCCGGAGGCCAGGCTGGACGCACTCCTCGCGCACTGCGACGCCGTCGCCCGCGAGATTCCGCTCTTCGGGTTCTACCTGCAGCCGGCCGTCGGCGGGCGCGTGCTGCCGGAGGCGTTCTGGCGCCGGTTCGCCGCCATCCCCAACGTGGTCGCCATCAAGGTCGCCCCGTTCGACCGCTACCGGACGCTCGACGTAGTGCGCGCCGTCGCTGCTACCGGCCGCGCCGGCGCGGTGCCGCTCTACACCGGCAACGACGATCACATCCTGCTCGACCTGCTCACCGAGCACCCCGTGGCGACGCCGGGTGGCCCCGTGCCGGTCGCCTTCGCCGGGGGCCTGCTCGGGCAGTGGGCGGTCTGGACCCGCCGCGCCGTGGAGCAACTGGAGGCGTGCCGCCGCGCCCGGGCCGCCGGCGCCATCCCGGCGCGCCTGCTGGCGCTGGCGTCGCGCCTCACCGAGGCCAACGCGGCCCTCTTCGACGCCGCCCATGGCTTCGCCGGCTGCATCCCCGGCATCCACGAGGTGCTGTACCGTCAGGGTCTGCTCGCCTCGCCCCGCTGCCTCGACCCCCGCGAAACCCTCTCCCCCGGCCAGCGCGACGCCATCGACCGGGTCTGGCACGCCTTCCCCGACCTCCGGGACGACGACTTCGTGGCCGAACACCGCGACGCCTGGCTACGATGACGGCGCGCCGGGGAAACCCACGCCGCCGCGCCGTGTACCGGCGGTGCCCCCCTCACCCCTGCCTGCACTGCCCTGTGAACACCCCGCGCCGGAGATTCCTCGAAACGATGAGCCGGGGCGCCCTCGGTCTCGCCGCGCTCCCGCTGCCGCCCGGCGCGGATCGCCCTCCGTGGCCCCCACCGCCCGGCCTCACCGACGAGGACTTCTGGCGGGCCGTGCGCGCCACTTATCCCCTCACCCGCGAGCGGACGTACCTCAACACCGGCGGCCTCGGCCCGGCGCCCTACCCCGTCCTCGATGCCGTGCAACGGACGATGTGGGCGCAGCAGACGCGCTCCGAAACCGGCCACCGGCTCATCGAGGAAGCCCGCGCCCCAGTGGCCCGCTTCCTCGGCGCCGACCCGGACGAGATCGCCTTCATGCGCAACGCGACCGAGGGCAACGCCACCATCGCCTCCGGCCTCTCGCTCCGCCCCGGCGACGAGGTGCTCTTCGAGACGCACGCGCACCCCGGCGGCGCCATCCCCTGGCTCAGCCGGCAGAAACACGCGGGCATCCGCGTCCGCACCTTCGAGCCGGACCCCACGAGCGCCGAAGCCAACCTCCAGCGCATCGCGGACGCCCTGACGCCCCGCACGCGCGTCCTCCAGGTGAGCCACGTCACCGCCCCGACGGGCATCCGCCTCCCCGTGCCCGCGATCGCGCGGCTGGCCCAGGAGCGCGGCCTGTGGTTTCACGTCGACGGCGCCCAGTCCGCCGGGATGCTCCGCGTCGACCTCCACGCCCTCGGATGCGACTCGTACGCGACGAGCGGGCACAAGTGGATGGGAGGGCCGCACGGCACCGGCCTGCTCTACGTCCGCCGCGACCGCCTCGACGCCGTCATGCCCACCGAGACCGGCGCTTACAGCGATGCCGCCTACACCCTCCCGGATCACCTCGACTATCGCCCCTCGGCGCAGCGCTTCGAACCCGGCACCCGGGATGCCGCCTCGGTGGTCGGCCTCGCCGAAGCGGTGCGGTTCCTGGAAGCCATCGGCATGGAGCGGGCCGAGGCACGCGGGCAGGCCCTGGCCTACCACCTTCGGGAGCACCTGGAGCAGATCCCCGGCGTCACCATCCTCACTCCCGAAGATCCCGCACTCTCGGGCTCCATCCTGACGTACCGCACCGACCGCGTGCCGTACGATGCCCTTTTCACCTTTCTCCTGAACGAATACGGATTGCGGTGCCGAGTCGTCACGGAGCAGGGCCTCGATGCCCTCCGCGTCTCCACCCATATTTTCAACCTCCTCGACGATGGGCTGCGCGTGGCTGAGGCCACACGCGCCGCACTCGGAGCTCCTCACTGACCCGACTCATGCTCCCGGCATCTCCAGAGACTCCCCGCAGGCTCGATCTCGGCATCGTCACCGACGAGATCGCGCGCGACCTGGAGCATGCGCTGGAACGGGGCGCAGCATGGGGCCTTCGGCGGTTCGAGCTTCGCGAGACGAATAC
Organism: Rhodothermales bacterium; assembly: GCA_033721675.1. Taxonomy (GTDB): domain Bacteria; phylum Bacteroidota; class Rhodothermia; order Rhodothermales; family JAWWAN01; genus JAWWAN01. The sequence goes on from JAWWAN010000268.1 coordinate 3,709, forward strand.
GGGTCGCTTTCCGTTCCTCGCACCCGGCGAGGTGCGCCTCCTGGAGGATGCCCTCACCCGGGGAGCACGCATCACAGCCGTTTCGCCGGGAATCCTCAAGGGCCCGGTCGAGGACGAGCGAAAGCTGAACCATGAACTGCAGGAAGTGCTCCCCAAGACACTCGACCTGGCGCAGCACGTGAAGAGTCCTGTGCTGATCGTCTTTGGCTTCGAGCGCCAGCAGGGCGAACCGGACCGAAACCGCCTCTACGTGCTCCGGGCCTTCGAGCGGGTGGCCGAGGCCGCAGCCGAAGCAGGTCTCATCGTAGCCACCGAGAATGAACCGGGCTTCTGGATCGACGATCCCGACGGCTCGGTCTCGCTACTGGAGGAGCTGGACCATCCCGCATTCCGGCTGAACTGGGATCCGGGCAACCTGCACCTGGGGGGGATGCTCCCGGGCCGGGAGGCTTTCGAGACGGTCCGGCCCTACCTGGCGAACCTGCACGTGAAAGACTTCGACCCGGACGACGAGGCGGCTCCGTGGAAACCGGTAGGCCGGGGGCAGACGCCGTGGCCCGCGCTGATCGAGTGGGTAGCACGGGAAACCGACCTGGAGCACGCCACCCTCGAAACACGCTGTGCCCCCCTGGAAGCGAACAGCCGTGCCAGCCTCGACGCACTTCGCCTCCTGCTCGACGGCCTCGGTGATTCCACGGAGCATCCAGCCCGATGATATACACCGGCTCCTTCCTGCCTCCCCGGAGCATTCGCGCCTTCCGATGGCTTTTCCTGTCGGTGCTCCTTTGCTGCACGGCACCTGCGGCGGCCCAGGAGGCGGTGCTGCACGCAGCGCTCGTCCGCACGCAGGGCTACGTGGTGGGCGCTCCGCTCCAGGCGAGCGGGTTGCACCGGCATGGCGGGCGCGCTGCGTGGGACCACGTCGGGTGGAACCACCCGAACGTGCGGGGCATCGCCGTGAATCCGTCGGACCCGGATCAGATCCTGCTTGCCTGCGGCAACGGCGTGCTCCGCTCCACCGACGGGGGCACCACCTGGCGTATTGCGACGGGCTGGCGCGTGACCGAAGCCCAGGCGGTCGCTATCGACCCGAGCCATCCGGAGCACGCCTACCTCGCAACGGCCTACGGGATCTGGCGCTCCAGGGACGGCGGCGCATCCTGGTCGCCCCTCGATGATTCCCTTGCCCACTCCTTCACGCAGGCCATCGCCGTGGATCGCCGGCGGACGGGGCACGTACTGGCCGGCACCTGGACCGGGATTCTCCGATCCCTCGACGGCGGTGACTCCTGGCACCCCTCCGGGCCGGGCGGGGTCGCGATCTATTCGCTCGCGCAGAGCACCCATGCTCCCTCTGTCTGGCTCGCAGGGACCTTGGAGCAGGGCTTGCTACGATCTACCGATGGCGGGCGCACGTGGCGCCGCGTGCCCGGCACCGAAGGCCACACCTTTCACGCGGTCGCCTTCGACCCGGGTGGCCGGGAGCACGCCGCCGCAGGCGGGTGGAGCACCGGCGTCTTCTTCAGCGACGACGCGGGCCGGACCTGGGTACGCCGCGGCCATGCCCTGCCGGCCCCCCACCTCTCCCGCCTCGCGTTCGACCCCGCCGTGCCCGGCCGGCTGTGGGCCGCGACGGTCGAGCAGGGCGTCTTCTACACCGACGACGCCGGGCACACGTGGCAGCGCGCCGGGCTGGGCGGCGCGCTCGTCTATGACCTCGTCTTCCTGCCCGTGAGGTCGCCATGATGCGAGCCCTGTGGATCCTGGCCGCCGTGCTCGCTCCGGCCTCCGCCGCCGCGCAGCAACCCGGCGACGCCGCCCGCCTCACGGCCTATGCGGCCCGCGTCGATTCGCTCGTCGCATTCTATGCCGACGCCATCCCCCCCACCGACCGCTCGCAGGGGCATTTCTTCCACGTGGCCGCCCGCCTGGCGCGGGGTGACGCGGACGCC
>JAWWAN010000269.1:0-5659 GCA_033721675.1 Rhodothermales bacterium
CCTCCACCCGGTAGCCGCACGCGGCCAGGCGCCGGGCCAGCGCCGTGCCGAGCGCGCCCGCTCCGATGATCGCCACGCGCGGGGTGGGGTCGCTCATGGTTCCCTCCGACGGTTTTCACGCGAAGGTACGAAGCGCGTACGACAATCGCGGTCAGCGCCAGAGGACGGCGCCGATGCGGCCGGGGCGGCCGCCTTCGGGGGCATCCAGAGCGATCAGGCGGGCGTGGGGGACGTGCCGGTGCTGCGCCGCAAGCAGGGCCGTCACGATGCCGCCTTTGCCCTCCACGCGCATGCGCTCGCTGTTGAAGAGCGTCATCAGGCGCTCGACGTCGGCCGCCTCGAAGTAGGTGCGGAAGGCCTCCAGCGCCTCCGCATCGGCCTCCAGCACGTCCGCCGAGGCCACCACGAGCGTGCGCCGGTTGAACGAGACCTCGCCGACGGCCTGGCCCAGCTCCCGGCAGAACACCGGCGACTCGTCTCCCATCACGATGGGCACGGCCGAGAACGAGGCGAGCGTGGCCTGGAGATAGGGCAGTTGCACGTCGATGCCCTCGGTGTGGAAATGGCCCACGTCGTCGAGGAAGATGTCGTCGTCCTCGTCGCAGAGTTCGTGGCGGACGCGGTCGTCCACGGGCACCGCGCCGAGCGGCGTCTGGTAGGTGTCGAGGCTGCAGATCGTGATGCGGCGGAAGGAGCCGCTGTGGCTGGGCGCGATCAGCAGGACGGTATCGTAGGTGCGGCCCTGGAGGAGCTTGTAGACCGCCGCCGAGACCTCGGCGCCGCTCCGCAGGTTGGCGTCGGGCACGATGACGGCGAAGATCTCGCCATCGATGGGCTCGGGGCGTGCGGCTCGCAGGTGCTCTTCGATCTGCTGACGGAGCGGCCGGGGCTGCGTCGCATAGACGGCATGTTCATTGGCGACCATGGCGAGATTCCGGGTGAGACGGCGCGCAAAACGGATGCTCCCAACCGCAGGGGGCAGGGCAGGTTCCGGCGCTGCCGGGCCCGTGCGGGCCGCTCGCGCGGGCCCGCGCCGCCGCCGCCGCCCGGCCCTCTTCCGAGAGCCGGCTATTTTTCGCCCCTCCTAGAAGTTTTAAGTAAACTCTTGTTTTTATTGGTCCGATACTCGTATCTAGGGGCCGCGATTCTCGCCACGTTACCACTACGTAACACCCGCCGTCCCCCCACCCCACCATCCTATCTCCCGGATTCATGTCCCGTTCTTTCCGCTTCCCGCTGGGCGTCTTCTTGCTGGCCGCTGTCGTCCTGACCGGCTGTGACGACGCCGGGCTCGTAAGCATGGACCAGCCGGCGCCGCTCAACAGCCAGAGCGCCCCGGCGCTGATCGGAGGCTCCGACTTCGCGACCGCCTCGGTTGATGACCAGTACATCATCCTCTTCGACGACGCCGTCGATGCCGACGACGTCGCGGCCCGTGCGCAGACCCTCGCCGAGATGCATGACGGCGAGGTGCTCTTCGTCTACCGCCACGCCGTCAAGGGCTTCGCCGTGCGCCTGCCCGCGCCGGACGCCGCCGAGGCCCTCGCCGCCGTGGCGGACGTCCAGAGCGTGACGCCGGACGAGCTCGGGTACGTCGGCGCCGACCAGCCGAACCCGACGTGGGGCCTCGACCGCGTCGACCAGATCGACCTCCCGCTCGACAACAACTACCAGTACGACGAAGACGGCACCGGCGTCTCGGTCTACGTGCTCGACACCGGCTTCGACCACGACCACCCGGAGTTCGGCGGGCGCGCCCAGTTCGGTGGGGACTATATCACCTCGGATGGTAACTCGAACGCGGAGGACTGCCACGGCCACGGCACGCACGTGGGTGGCACGGTGGGGTCGTCCTCCTACGGCGTCGCCAAGAACGCCGACCTGTTCTCGATGCAGATCTGCACGTGTGGCGGCTCCTGCCCGGCCAGCAGCACGCTGGCGGCCGTCGATGACGTGACGAACTTCCACGCGACGAACGGCGGCCCCACCGTCGTCAACATGAGCATCGGCGGCTTCGGCACGAACCCCTCGTACAAGACCGCCATCCAGAACTCCGTCGCCGCCGGCGTCTTCTACGCCGTCTCGGCCGGCAACTCGAACGACGACGCCTGCCTGTACTCGCCGGCCCACATCCCGGAGGTCTTCACGGTGGGCTCGACCACGAGCAGCGACAACCGCTCGTCGTTCTCCAACTACGGCGCCTGCCTCGATCTCTTCGCGCCCGGCTCGGCGATCACCTCGACGTGGCTCGGCGGCGGCACCCACACGATCAGCGGGACGTCGATGGCCTCGCCGCACGTGGCCGGCGCGGCGGCGCTCTACCTGGACGCCAACCCCGGCGCCACGCCGGCGCAGGTGGGCGCCGCGCTCGTCGCGAATGCGGGCATCGGCAAGGTGAACAACGCCGGCGCGGGCTCGCCCAACGTCCTGCTCCACACCCTCTTCGGCGGCACGCCGCCGACCCCGGATCCGGATCCGGATCCGAATCCGACGCCCGCCTTCACCATCACGCTGAAGAAGATCTTCGTCACGGCCGGCGGCACGGGCAAGGCCAAGATCAAGTGGAACAGCGCCGACGTCTCCACCGGCAAGGTGGACGTCTACATCGACGGCGCGAAGGCCGGCAAGACGAAGAACGACGGCAAGACCAAGATCGCCTTCGCCAACCCCGTCAACGGTCCCTTCGACGTGTACTTCTGCGAGAAGGACGCGCCGACGGTCTGCTCGAACACGCTCTCGGTGGGCTTCAGCGGCGTGCAGATGCAGGACGACGACGAAGCCGACGAGACCGACGACGTCTCCTACGACGGCCGCGTCGCTGACCGCGCGCCGATGCGGCGCTGACCCCTGCACCGCCGGCGCGCCCGGCGACGCACGCAGGACCCGCCCCGGCGCGCGCCGGGGCGGGTCCTGCGCGTTGCGGGCTCATCCACCGCCGCGCCTTATCTTGGACCCCGGAGCCGCCTAGGTTCCGCCGGATCCGACCCGCAGAGAGCTAGACGCCGACGAGCGAGACGCCTGTGCGCACCGCCATCGTACACGACTGGCTGCCCGTCTACGCCGGCGCCGAGCGGGTGCTGGAGCAGATGCTCCACGTCCTGCCCGGGGCCGACGTCTTCAGCCTGATCGACTTCGTGCCCGAGGCGCAGCGCGCGTTCCTGCAGGGGCGGCCCGTCGAGACGTCGTTCATCCAGCGCCTGCCCTTCGCCCGGGCGAAGTACCGCAACTATCTGCCGCTGGCGCCCCTCGCCATCGAGCAGTTCGACCTGACGGCGTACGACCTCGTCGTCTCCTCCAGCTACGTCGTCGCCAAGGGCGTGCTGACGTCGGCGCGGCAGCTCCACGTGAGCTACGTCCACAGCCCCGTCCGCTACGCCTGGGACCTCTACTGGCCCTACCTGCGCGAGGCCCGGATGGAGCGCGGCGTGCGCAGCCTGATGGCCCGCCTCGTGCTCCACTACCTGCGCCTCTTCGACGTCGCCAGCGCGAGCCGGGCCGACGTCTTCGTGGCGAACTCCCAGAATGTGGCGCGCCGCATCTGGAAGACGTATCGCCGCCGCGCCGCCGTCATCTACCCCCCGGTGGATACCGACGCCTTCACGCTCCATGCGGACAAAGCCGAGTACTACGTGACCGTCTCCCGGCTCGTCCCCTACAAGAAGGTGCCGCTGATCGCCGAGGCGTTCCGTGCGATGCCGGGGCGGCGGCTCGTCGTCATCGGCGACGGGCCGGAGCGGGCGAAGGTCGAGGCCGCGGCCGGCCCGAACGTAGAGCTGCTGGGCCACCAGCCGGCGGCCGTGGTGCACGAGCACCTGCGGCGGGCGCGGGCCTTCGTCTTCGCGGCCGAGGAGGACTTCGGCATCGCGCCGCTGGAAGCCCAGGCGTGCGGCACGCCGGTCATCGCCTACGGCGTCGGCGGGGCGCGCGAGACCGTCGTGGACGGCGAGACCGGGCTGTTCTTCGACGCCCAGACCCCCGCCGCCCTCCGGCAGGCCGTCGACGCCTTCGAGCGCCGCCCGTTCGACGCCGAGCGCATCCGGCGGCACGCCGAGCAGTTCTCGGCGGCGCGCTTCCGGGCGGCGTTCGGCGCCTTCATCGCCGAGGCGTACGAGCGGTTTCAGCGGGGCGACCCGGCGCTCGACGCCCCCACGACGTGGGCCGGCCCCGCCCTCCCTGGCCACCCCACCTGAGGCAACCCCGGTATTCCCATGGAATATTCACGCGCCCGGCCGAGCCGGCCCTGCGCCGCGTTTACCCGGTCTCAAAGCCGATGCCGAGCATTCGATGCACCCTCCACGGCATTATTCGGGCGACCTGATGCGGCAAAGGCTAGAATAGAAGCTATACTTTTGAATATATTGGGCCGATTCTAGGAAGACGTAGTGACGGCCGATTCCGCCGCCGCGCGTCTCGGCACCGAGAGGTCCCGGCCCGGCGTAGTGCTCCCGCCCCGTCCACGCCCGGCCCGCGACCCCGCTACCTGGCCTCGCACTCTCCTGCCTGCCACGCCTCCTGTTGCGTACCATGGACGTTCCGCTCAAGGATCTGAAGGAGTTACCGGACCTCGTGGAGTTGAAACTGCCTCGGCGGAGCGGCGCGGCGGCGACGGCAGCGGCCTCGAAACGGCTGCTCGACGTCCTCGGCGCCCTGTGCGGGCTGATCCTGAGCCTCCCCCTCATCCTCGTCATCGCGCTGGCGATCAAGCTCGACTCGCGCGGGCCGGTGCTCTTCACCCAGACCCGCCTCGGCCGGGGCGGCCGCGCCTTCCGGCTGATCAAGTTCCGCACGATGTACGTCGATGCCGAGGCGCGCCTGGCCGATCTGCTGCGCGCCGACGCCGCGCTGCGCCTCGAATACGAGACGTTCCACAAGCTCCAGGCCGACCCCCGCGTGACGTGGGTGGGGCGGCTCCTGCGCCGGTACAGCCTCGACGAGCTGCCCCAGTTCGTGAACGTGCTGCGGGGCGAGATGAGCCTCGTCGGGCCGCGCCCGTACCTGCCCCGCGAGCGCCGCAAGATGAACGGCTCGGAGCGCCACATCCTCAGCGTCATGCCCGGCCTCACCGGGTACTGGCAGGTCCACGCCCGCAACGGCGTGGCCTTCGAAGAACGCGTGGAGATGGACCTGCACTACGTGCACGCTCGTTCGCTTCGCCTCGACGTGGACCTGCTGCGGCGCACCGTGATGGTGGTGCTGCGCGGCAAGCACGCCTGCTAAAGCACTTCCCCCCTCCCCTCGGGCACGGCTCTGTGCCTGGACGATCCGTACGATGATGCAGCCTACCGCCTCTCCGCTCCCGCCGGGCCGCCGGATGCCGGCTCGCTACGGCGACGACACCGCCCCCATCACCTTCCACGAGATCTGGGAGGCTGCGCGGCGGAGCAAGTGGCTCATCCTCGGGATCTTCGTGCTCTGCACGACGGCGGCCATCACGTATAGCTTCACCGCCGAGCCGGAGTACGAGGCCCGCAGCGTGCTGCTGATCAACTACCAGCAGACGAAAGGGCTGGAAGACCTCTCGTTCGACCCCAGCGGCCTCGGGCTGGCCAACGAGATCGAGCTCCTCAAGCAGTCGGTGCCGCTGGCCGAGCGCGTGGCCGAGCGCCTCGCCGCCGCCGCCACCGACCCCGCCTCCGGCGAGCCCCTGCCGGTGCTGTAC
>JAWWAN010000270.1:0-5636 GCA_033721675.1 Rhodothermales bacterium
GCGGTCGAAGACGACGCGGTCGAAGACGACGCGGTCGAAGACGACGCGGTCGAAGACGACGCGGTCGAAGACGACGCGGTCGAAGACGACGCGGTCGAAGACGACGCGGTCGAAGACGACGCGGTCGAAGACGACCGCAGCGAGATCGTGCGCGCAGCCCTGGCTGCCGCCAACGCGCCGGACGACGCGCCCGAGACGACCGGCGACCCGATCCCGCGCTCCATCTACGCCGAGATCGACGCGCTGATCGCCGAGCAGAGGCAGACCGCGCCCGCCGCGCCGCCGCCGGCCGCCGACGAGGAGCCCGTGCTCGACCTCGATGCCTGGGACGAGTTCGACGCCGTCTTCGATGACCCGACGCCCGCCGAGGCCCCGCCGCCGGCCGCTCCACCCGGCATCGACGACCTGGACCGCCTCATCGAAGAGCTGGAGTCCGCGCGCATCGTGCCCGACCCTGCCTTCGAGGACGTCCCGGCGCTCGACGACGACCCGGACGACCCGCTGGAGGACATGGTCTCCGAGACGCTGGCGCGCATCTACGCCTCGCAGGAGAAGTACGCCGAGGCCGCCCGCGTCTACGAGCAGCTCGCCCGCCAGCACCCCGAGCGCGCCGACGCCTTCGCGGCGCGCGCCGAGGAGATGCGCGGCCTGGCCGGCGAGGCCTAGCCCGCCGATGCCTCTGCGCCAGCCCACCCGCCTCGTAGCCGGCCTGATGAGCGGCACCTCCCTCGATGGCATCGACGCCGTCGTGGCGCGCCTCTCCGGGAGCGGGCGCGGGATGACCGCCGAGTTGCTCGTCTTCCTCCACCTCCCCTACGAAGCCGCGCTGCGGGCAGCCTTGCTGGACAACTCGGCGCCGGAGACCTCGTCCGTCCGCGCCATCGCCCAGCTCAACGTGCGGCTGGCGCACGCCTATGCCGGGGCCGTCCGCGCTGCCTGCGCCGAGGCGGGCCTCCCGGTGGACGCCCTCGACCTCGTCGGCTCCCACGGGCAGACGCTCCACCACGTGCCGGACGCCGCCGACTGCGCGGGCCTCGCCGTCACCTCGACGTTCCAGGTCGGCGACCCCTCGGTGCTCGCCAACCTCCTCGGCGTGCCCGTCGTGGGCGACTTCCGCCTGGCCGACATGGCTCTGGGCGGCCAGGGTGCCCCGCTCGTCCCGTACTTCGACTATGCCTGCCTCGGCAGCGACCGCGAGACGCGCGGCCTGCTCAACCTCGGCGGCATCGCCAACATCACGGTGGTGCCACGCGGCGCCGGGCCGGAGGCCGTCCGCGCCTTCGATACCGGCCCCGCCAACATGGTCATCGATGCGCTCGCCCGCCACTTCTTCGGCGAGCCCTACGACCGCGCCGGCCGCCATGCCGCCGAGGGCACCATCGACAACGCCCTGCTGGCCGGCCTCCTCGACGACGACTACTTCGCGCAGCCGCCGCCCAAATCCACCGGCCGGGAGCGCTACGGCGCCCCGTATACGGAGCGGCTGCTGGCCCAGTCCGCCCACCTGGACCCGCCCGACGTGCTGGCGACGGCCACCGCGCTGACGGCTGCCTCGGTCTACCAGGCCTACGCCCGCTTCATCCGGGACCACCACGCGCTCGACGTGCTCATCGTCTCCGGCGGCGGGCGGCATAACGCCTTCCTGATGCAGAAGCTCGAAGAAGGCTTCGCGCCCATCCCCGTCCGCCCCCTCGACGCCTACGGCGTGGACCCCGACGCCAAGGAGGCGCTCTGCTTCGCCGTGCTCGCCCACGAGACGGCCAACGGCGTGCCCACCAACCTGCCCTCCGTCACCGGCGCCGCCCGCCCCACACTCCTCGGCAAACTCTGCCGGCCGGCCTGACGCCGATTCTGCGCGCAACTGCCGCCCGCCTTGCCGCACCCTCCACCCTGTCATCCCGAGCGGAGCCCGCAGGGCGGAGCCGAGGGATCTCAGCGGTGAACGGAACGCAGCAACCCCGAACCGGCGAGATCCCTCGGCTTCGCTCGGGATGACAAAGGCTTCGCGCGGGAGGACGAGGCTTCGCGCGGGAGGACGAGGCTTCGCGCGGGAGGACGACGACGATGTACTGTACATACGCAGATCCAGCATACTCCTCCGGTTTCACGCGTTACGCACCGGGCGCCCAGAACCCCGGCGCGGCGGTGCGGGTGAGACGCTATCGACTACTGGATACGGATCTCTGACGCGCTCCCATGGACTACACCCCCATCAGCGAGGTCGGTGAGTTCGGGCTCATCGACCGCCTCCACACCGTCCTCGGCCGCCCCGACGACGGCGACCTGCTGGCCGGCATCGCGGACGACGCCGCCGTCTACCGCGTGGCCGAGGGCCGCGTCCACGTCGTCACCACGGATGCCCTCATCGAAGCCGTCCATTTCGACCGGGCGTTCATGCCGATGGAGTACCTGGGCTTCAAGGCCCTCTCCGTCAACGTCTCGGACGTGCTCGCGATGAACGCGCTGCCGCGCTACGCCACCATCGCGCTCGGCCTGCCCAACAACGTCTCGGTGGAGATGGTGGAGGCGCTCTACCGGGGCTTCAAGAACGCGGCGGAGGCGTACCAGATGACCGTCGTCGGCGGAGACACGACGGCCGCGCGCTTCATGACCATCGTGGTGACCGTCATCGGCGAGGCGGCCGAGGCCGACGTCGTCTACCGGGGCGGCGCCCAGCCCGGCGATGCGCTCTGCGTCACCGGCGACCTCGGCGCGGCCTACGCCGGCCTCAAGGTGATGCTGGACGAGCGCAAGGCCATGCAGCGCCACCGCCGCGACGGCGAGCCGTTCGAGCCCGACCTCGAAGGGTACCAGTACGTCGTCCAGCGGCAGCTCGCGCCGCTGGCCCGCTTCGACGCCGTCCGCGACTGGGCGGCGCGCGGCGTGCGCCCTCACGCCCTCATCGACGTCTCGGACGGGTTGGCCTCGGAGGTGCACCACCTGGCGCAGCAGAGCGGCTGCGGCGCCCTCCTCCACGGCCCCGCCCTCCCCATCGCCCTGGAGACGCGCCGCGTGGCAGACCGCTTCGCCGAGGACGTGGACACGTACGCCCTCTTCGGCGGCGAAGACTACGAGCTGCTCTTCGCGCTCCCCGAGGGCGAGCTGGAGAAGCTCGACCCGGATTCGTTCACCGTGGTCGGCCACATGGCGCAGCCCGGCGACGACGTCGAGATCCAGCTTCCCGAGGGCGAGACGATCCCCCTCCGCGCCGGCGGCTTCCAGCACTTCGGGGGAGAGTAACCCTCTGACGCCTCAGTTGGCCATCGCGCGGAGGTCGAAGCGGGGGATCACGACGCGGAAGCGGGCGCCATTCGGGCGCTCCATCACGTAGTAGCCGCCCATCGTCCCCTCGAACGAGCCGAGGACGCTGTAGCTGCTGTACGAGTGCGCGTCTCCGGGCGCGATGAGGGGCTGCTTGCCGATGACGCCCTCGCCCTCGACCTCCTGGATCCGCCCCGTCCGCTCCTCGATCTTCCAGTAGCGGCGCAGCAGCTGCACCTCGTCCAGCCCGTGGTTCTCGATCCGCACGAAGTAGCCGAAGACGAACCGCTTCTCGAAGAAGTCGGACTGGCTGTCCAGGTAGACGGGGCGCACCGTCACCGTGATATCGTCGGTCGTGGCGGCGTACGGGATCATCGAAGTCGAGACTGAAGGTTCGGGTTCGCGGAGGCGGTCAGTTGTTGGAGAGCGTCGAGCGATGGGCGGCGCGGACCTGCTCGGCCACGGCCATCAGTTTCTCGACGCGCTTCTGGCACACCGGGGCGTCCCACCGGCCGCCCTCCTTGAGCGTGCTGCCGACGATGAACCCGTCGGCGAGGGGAAACAGCTCGCTGTAGTTGTCCGCCGTGGTGCCGCTCCCGACGAGCAGCGGCAGGGCGGTGGCCTCGCGCACGGCGCGCAGCGCGGCGGGGTCCGGCGCCTCGCCGGTATGGGAGCCGGTGACCACCACGGCATCGGCCTGGTGGAGCGCCATCGTACGGGCAATGTCGGCGGCGGAGAGGTCGGCCGTGAGGGCGTGCGCGGCGTGTTTCTTCTTGACGTCGGCGAAGACCGGCAGGCCCTGCGCGCCGATGTGGTGGCGGTACCGGATGGTCTCGCCGGCGGAGGCCTCGGCCAGCCCCTTGTCCGAGACGTGGGCGTGGGTCCAGCCCTCGGCGCGGATGAAGTCGCACTCGGCGGCCTGCGCCACGGCGAGCGCCGTCCGGTGGGCCTGGAAGAGCACGTGCAGCCCCACGGGCGTGTAGCGCGCGCGCCGCTTGACGGCGTGGGCCACGCGCGTCATGAAGGCTGCCACCTCCGGCCCCATCGCGCGCTCGTGCACGCAGGGGAAGTCGTGCATGTTCTCGACGAGGATCCCGTCGATGCCGGCGGCGAGGTAGACTTCGGTCTCGGCCACGGCGCGCTCCACCGCGCTCTGGATGCAGATGAAGCCGGGCACGCCGGGGCTCGGCCCGGTGTGGATCATGGCGATGACGGGCTTCGGCTTCTCGAAGAGCGCGCGGAACGAGGCGGGCATGGCACCGGGGGCGCGAAGTGAGCGGGGTGGAGGGGATAAACCGGCACCGAAAATGTGCGTTCCGGGGGCTGGGGGCTGGCCGCTGGGGGTCCCGTCACCTCTCCAGCCCCCAGTGGCCAGTCTCCAGCCCATGAATCAACCGATTTCCTCTGGCGTTGCACTTCTGGCCTGCTATGCCGTCATTGAGGCACTTTTCACGTCCACTGCCCGAGGGCTCGCCCCGCGTTCCGATGAGCGTCCACTCCCCTGAGAAGACCGTCCAGACCCTGCCCGAAGCCACGATCCTCTTCGCCGGCGACTCCGGGGACGGGATGCAGCTCACCGGCTCGCAGTTCACGCTCGCGACGGCCTACGCCCGCAACGACCTCGCCACGCTGCCGGACTTCCCCGCCGAGATCCGCGCGCCCGCCGGCACCACGTATGGCGTCAGCGGCTTCCAGCTCCACTTCGGCTCGGTCAACATCCGCACGCCCGGCGACGAGGTGGACCTGCTCGTGGCGATGAACCCCGCCGCGCTCAAGGTCAACCTGGACCGCGTGCGGCGCGGCGGCTCCATCATGGTCAACGTCGACGCCTTCACCCGGCGCGACCTGGAGCTGGCCGGCTACGACCACAACCCGCTGGAGAACGACAGCCTGCGCGAGTACCAGGTCTTCGAGGTCAAGCTGACCACGATGACGCACGAGGCGCTCAGCGACTTCGGGCTGGACAAGAAGCAGGCGGACCGCTCGAAGAACATGTTCGCGCTCGGGCTGGCGCTCTGGCTCTACTCGCGCCCCATCGAGCCCGCCCTGGACTGGCTCCAGCAGAAGTTCGGCAAGAAGCCCGAGATCCTCGCCGCCAACGTCCACCTGCTCAAGAAAGGGTTCCACTTCGGCGAGACCACCGAAGACTTCATCGTCCGCTACGAGGTGCGCCCGGCGACGCTGGAGCCCGGCACGTACCGCGCCATCCGGGGCGCCGAAGCCATCGCGCTCGGGCTGGTGGCGGCTGCCCACGAGAGCGGCCTGCCCCTCTTCTACGGCTCCTACCCCATCACCCCGGCCTCCTCGCGCACCTGCTCGGCGAAGTTCTCGCGGTAGCGCGTCGCCGCGGCGTCCATGAAGTCGAACAGCGCCCC
>JAWWAN010000271.1:0-5629 GCA_033721675.1 Rhodothermales bacterium
CCGCCGGTTCGACGTCCTGCTTACGGCGAACCTCTTCGGCGACATCCTCTCCGACCTGGCGGCGACGTTGCCGGGCTCGATCGGGCTGTTGCCGTCGGTCAGCCTGGGCGGGCGCGTCGGGTTGTTCGAGCCCGTCCACGGGAGCGCGCCCGACCTCACCGGGCAGGCGCTCGCGAACCCGCTGGGGGCGATCCTCAGCGCCGCCATGCTGCTCGATGCCCTCGGCGAAGGCGCCGCGGCGGAGGCCGTCCGGCGGGCCGTCGAGGCCGCCCTCGCCGCCGGCCTCCGTACGGCCGATCTCGCGGGCGGCGGCACGGAGCCGGTGCCCACCCACGCGATGGGCGAGGCGGTGGCCGCACGCGTGGCGGCCACACACCCGGCCCTCGAAGTCCCCTCGCCGTCCCTCACTCCCGAATCCTGAACCCCCCGACCCCACCCACCCATGCCCGACCACGTTCGCATCTTCGACACGACGCTGCGCGACGGCGAGCAGGCGCCCGGCGCCGCCATGACCATCCCCGAGAAGATCACGATCGCGCACCAGCTCGCCCGGCTCGGCGTGGACGTCATCGAGGCGGGCTTCCCGATCTCGTCGCCCGCGCAGCACGAGGCCGTCGAGCGGATCGCGCAGGAGATCCAGGGGCCCGTGATCTGCGCGCTGGCGCGCGCCGTGGAGGCCGACGTCGAGGCGGCCGGGAAGGCCCTCGCGCACGCCGAGCGGCGCCGCATCCACACCTTCATCGCCACCAGCGACATCCACATCGACGCCAAGTTCGGCGGCGCGCGCTACGGGCGGACGAAGGCCGAGAAGCGGCGCGCCGTGATCCACATGGCGGCGGAGGCCGTCCGCCAGGCCCGGACGTTCACTGACGACGTCGAGTTCAGCGCCGAAGACGCCGGCCGCACAGATCCCGCCTTCCTCTGCGAGGTCGTCCGCGCGGCCGTCGAGGCCGGCGCCACGACGGTCAACATCCCGGACACGACGGGCTACTGCGTGCCGCACGAGTACGCCGCCCTCTTCGAGCGCATCCGCACCCAGTGCGGCCTCACCGGCGGCGTGGTCCTCTCGGCGCACTGCCATGACGACCTCGGCCTGGCCGTGGCGAACTCGCTGGCGGCGGTCCTCGCCGGGGCGCGGCAGGTCGAGTGCACGCTCAACGGCATCGGCGAGCGGGCCGGCAATGCCGCCCTCGAAGAGGTCGTGATGGCCCTCCGGGTGCGCGCCGATCACTTCGGGCTGGCGACGCAGATCGAGACGCCGCTGCTGGCCGAGACGAGCCGCATGGTGAGTCTCGCCACCGGCTTCGCCGTGCCGCCCAACAAGGCGATTGTGGGCGGGAACGCCTTCGCGCACGAGGCCGGCATCCACCAGCACGGCGTGCTCAAGCGCCGCGACACCTACGAGATCATGCGCGCCGAAGACGTCGGGCAGACCGCCGAGGCGATCCGGCTGGGCCGCCACAGCGGGCGGCACGGCCTCTTCAGCCGCCTTGAGAAGCTCGGCCTCCGGGTCGATGCTTCCCGGAAGGACGACGTCTACCGCCGGTTCGTCGCCCTCGCCGACCGCAAGAAGGAGATCTACGACGAAGACCTCATCCACCTCATCCACGATCAGGGAACCCCCATGCGCACCGTCCACTTCCGCCTCGACCACATGCACGTGACGACGGGCACCGGCCAGGAACCGCAGGCCGAGATCCAGCTCTTCCACTACCCGACGAACCGCGTCCGCCGCGAGGTCGCCACCGGAGACGGGCCCGTGGATGCCATCTACCGGGCCATCGACCAGGCCACGGGCAACCACCACGATCTCATCAGCTACGCCATCCGGTCGGTCAGCGAGGGCGCGGACGCGATGGGCGAGGTGACCGTCCTCATCGACCACGCCGGCGCCTGCTTCCGCGGCGTCGCGTGCCGCACGGACGTCCTCCAGGCCAGCGCGGACGCGTACGTCGAGGCGCTCAACCAGATGGAGGCCCACCGCGCCGAGGAGCACAACGTGGCCTTCGTCGGCAGCGGCATCATGCAGTCCTTCCACGGCGGCATCGCGTAACACGATACGAATGATGAATGCCGAACGAGGAATGCCGAACGATGAAGGACCGGTCTCGGCGGCTACACCCGGGCGGCCCATTCATCCTTCATAATTCCCTGTTCGGCCTTCGATATTCCCCATGACCATCACCGAGAAGATCATCGCCCGCCATGCGGGGCGGGAGCGCGTGGCGCCGGGCGAGAACGTGTGGATCGACGTCGACGTGCTGATGACGCACGACGTCTGCGGGCCGCCCACCATCGACATCTTCAAACGCGAGTTCGGCGAGGATGCGCGCGTGTGGGATCCGGACAAGGTGGTGCTGCTGCCGGACCACTACATCTTCACGAAGAACCACCACGCCAACCGGAATGTCCGCCTGCTGCGTGAATTCGCCGAGGCGCAGGGGCTCCCGCACTTCTACGACGTCGGCACGCCCCGCTACAAGGGCGTCTGCCACGTGGCCCTCGCCGAAGAAGGGTTCAACCGCCCCGGGTCGGTCCTCATCGGGACGGACAGCCACACCTGCACGAGCGGCGCCTTCGGGCTGTTCTCGACGGGCGTCGGCAACACGGACGCCGCCCTCATCCTGGGGACCGGCAAGATCTGGGTGAAGGTGCCCGAGACGATGCGGTTCGTCTTCGAGGGGAGCCTGCCGCCCTACCTGATGGCTAAAGACCTCATCCTCGCCGTCATCGGAGACATCGGCTGCGACGGCGCCACGTACCGGGCCATGGAGTTCGACGGCGAGGCCGTCTACGACCTCTCGATGGAGGAGCGCATGACGCTCACCAACATGGCCATCGAGGCCGGCGGCAAGAACGGCGTCATCGCCGCCGACGCGAAGACCGTCGAGTACGTCCAGGCCCGGACGGACGCGCCCTTCGAGGTCGTCTTCAGCGACGAGGCCGCGCGCTACCACAGCGTCCGCCACTACGACGTCGCCACGATGGAGCCCGTCGTGGCCAAGCCCCACCGGCCGGACAACCGGGCGGCGGTGAGCGCGGTGGCCGGCACCCGGCTGGACCGCGCGTATGTGGGCAGCTGCACCGGCGGCAAGCTCGAAGACTTCGAGGCCGCCGCGCGCATCGTGCAGGGCCAGGAGGTCGTCATCGACACGTTCATCGTGCCGGCCACGACGGAGATCGCCGCGGCGCTGCACACCACCACCGTCGGCGGCGAGACCCTCTACGACATCTTCGAACGCGCCGGCTGCAAGATGGGGCGGTCCAGCTGTGCCGCCTGCCTGGGCGGCCCGCCGGATACGTTCGGGCGGACGCACGGCAGCGAGGTCGTCATCTCGACCACGAACCGCAACTTCCCCGGCCGGATGGGCTCGAAGCAGGCGAGCGTCTACCTCGCCTCGCCGCTGACCGTCGCCGCCAGCGCCTGCACCGGCGTCATCACCGACCCCCGCGCGGTGCTCGTCTAGGGGTGGCGGAGAGGGAAGGGCAACGGTCCTAATAGGGTTTGGGGGCGAGATCCCTCGGCTTCGCTCGGGATGACATGGGAGATGGCATCGTTCTGTGCGGGGCGTCTGAAGGAAGGCCCCTGAAACCCGCCCCGCGTAGTGCGGTGCACCGTCGGTGTCATCCCGGACGGGATCTGGGATCGCACGGGCTGGCACCCGGACCAAACTGGGAGAGCCCGGCTCGGGCGCCGGTAGTATGCCGCCAGGAGCAAGCATACCATGCTCAGTGATCGGGTACGAGACGGCCCATCCGCGGTGAGACCGTCCTCATTCATCATGCTACGAGTTTCTTTCCCGACATGGATTCGATGAAACCGATTATCCAGGGCCTCGCCTACGTCGTCGGCGACGCCGTCGACACCGACCAGATCATCCCCGCCGAGCACCTCGTCTACAGCCTGACGGTGCCGGAGGAGCGGCGGTGGTACGGGCGGTACGCGCTCAGCGGCGTACCGGCGGACGGGCAGGGGCTGCCCTCCGGCGGGCGGCCCTTCACCGAGCCCGACGCCTACGAGAGCCGCTACCGGATCGTGGTGGCCGGCACCAACTTCGGCTGCGGATCGTCGCGCGAGCACGCCCCGTTCGCCCTCGCCGAGGCCGGCTGCGAGGCCGTCGTGGCCGAGAGCTACGCGCGGATCTTCTACCGCAACGCGGTGGACGGCGGCTTCCTCGTGCCGTTCGAGGCGCGGGAACGGCTCGTCGAGCGCATCCGTACGGGCGACGCGCTGGCAATCGACACGGCCCTCGGGACGCTCTCCAACCGGACCACGGGCGAGGACTTCCTGCTGCACCCGCTGGGGGACGTCGCCGAGATTCTGCGGGCGGGGAACGTGTTCGAATACGCCCGCCGCGCCGGATTCATCGGCTCCTGAGGAGGCGAGGCGGGCCGCTTTGCCACAGGGCGTAAAAACACTGTTACGTCCCCATGCCGGGCCTATGTAGAAGCGTCGGAAAGGCCGAGATTACACGACTGGAGCCGCCTGGAGCGGCGCCGTTCCTTTCGCTGAACACCCTGGCATGGCACAGCCCGACGACCATACGAAGAAGCCGGACGTGTCGCCCGTAGGTACGGAGCAATCCGCCTCCGCGCATACCTTCAGCCGCTTTTTCGAGCAGGTCTTCGAGCACCCGTCCGGCAACGGCACCGGAGACGGGGCGCCGTCGTGGCCGGCGTCGCTCTTCCAGGTGGTCCACGACGCGGTCTTCGTCTTCCCGATCACCGAGGCGGGGGCGCCGGGGGCGTTCATGCTGGCCAACGAGGCGGCCGGACGGCTCGCCGGGTATCCGGTGGAGGCGCTGCGTCAGAAGACCTTCCTGGACCTGGCCGCCGATCCGGAAGCGCTGGCGCAGCAGCTCTCGGCGCTGGCGGAGAGCCCGCATGCCGTCTTCGAGGCCGGGCTCCGCACGCCCTCCGGCGACGTGCGCACGCTCGACGTCCGTGCCCAGAGGCTGGATCTGGACGACGCCCGGGCCGCCCTGGCGATCTGCCGCGACGTCACCGAGCAGCGCCGGGCCGAGGCGGCCTGGTCGCACCTGGCCGCCATCATCACGTCGTCTTCCGACGCCATCATCGGCAAAACGCTCGACGGCACGATCACCAGCTGGAACGCCGCCGCCGAGCACATCTACGGATACACGGCGGACGAGGCCATCGGGCAGCACATCACCCTCATCGTGCCGGAGGAACGGTGGGGAGAGATCCAGGACATCCACGCCCGCCTGGCGCGCGGCGAGCGCGTGACGCCGTTCGAGACGGTGCGCGTGGCCCGCGATGGGCGGCGCCTCCACATCTCGCTCAGCGTCTCGCCCGTGCTCGACGCCAAAGGGCACATCGTGGGGGCGGCCGCCATCGCGCGCGACATCACGCCGCGCCGGCAGGTGCAGCAGGCGCTCCGCCGCCGCGAGGCTCAGCAGGCTGCCGTGGCGCGCCTCGGCGCCGCCGCCCTCAAAGGCGCCGCCCTCGACGTGCTCCGCCAGTCGGCCGTCGAGGAGCTGGCCGAGCAACTCGGGGTGGAGTACGCCAAGGTGCTGGAACTGCTGCCCGGCGGCGACGGCGTCCGCCTGGTGGCGGGCGTGGGCTGGAAGGAGGGGCTCGTCGGCGAGGCCGTCGTCGGGGTCACACG
>JAWWAN010000272.1:0-5623 GCA_033721675.1 Rhodothermales bacterium
CTTCGCGTTCGTCAGCATCGCCTCGACCTGGTTGCCGAGGAGCACGCCCTCCGGCGTCGTCGCGTAGAGGATGCGACCGCGCGGCTCGTAGGGCTTCGGCTCGAAGGCGATGCGCACACCCGGCACGGCGTCCATGGCCTCGGCCAGCCCCTCGGCCATGCGCTGCCGCATCGCCGCCATGTCTATGCCGAACGGGTTCTCGTAGCCGTCGATGCCGGCCCACACGACGGAGAAGTCGGCGCCGATGTCTCGGGCCAGGGCGAGCGACCGCTTCGTGCGCTCGATGGCGGCGCGGCGGACCTGCGGATCGGGGTTGGAGAGCGAGCCGAACTCGAACTGCGCGTCGTAAAACAGCAGCGGGATGACGGTGATGAGCCGGATGCCGGTGTCGCGTGCGAAGTCTTTCCAGAGATCCAGGTTGTCTTCGTTGATCTCGTTCGGATAGTGCGCTTCGAGGGCGCCGAGGCCATAGTCCTTCAGGCCGGCGGCGATCTCCAGCCGCGCCTCGATGCTCCGGTCCGGCCTGTACTTGCCGTGGAAGCGGCTGTCCGGTGGAGAGAAGAACCAGATGCCGGCGGAGAACTTGAGGTCGAGCGAGAATGTGTTCAGGTGCTCGACGAGCGCGTCGGGGTCGCGCGGGAGGGCCTGGGGTCGGAGGTCGCGCAGGGGCATGGCGGCGGCGGGGCTGGGTTAGGCAGATCCCGCACGTTAGCAAAACCGTCGCGGTGCTGCAACCGCCCGGTGCTACTCGGCGTGGCCGTGCGAGGCCGGGTGGGCCGCCTCGTGCGGGGCATGGTCCGCGTGGCCAGGCAGCACGGTGTCCAGGGCGGGCGTAGCGCGGAGGATCGTCAGCAGCCCGAGGAGGATCACCAGCACGCCGCCGGCGCGGTGGAGGGCGGGCCGCCACGCGGGCCGCAGCAGGCGAGGCGCGAGGGCGGTGAGGGCGAGGGCCGGGATCGTGGCCGCGCCGAAGACGGCCATCGTCGCGCTCCCGGCGAGGGCGCCGCCGGCCACGGCGGCCTTGGCGAGCACGGCGTAGACGAGGCCGCACGGCAGGAGCCCGTTGACGAGGCCGAGCCCGGCGGCCCCGCCGCCGCCGCGCCGCTGCACGAAGAAGCGCAGTGCGCGCCGGTAGGGGCGGGTGGCGGCCAGCCGCTCCAGCCCGCGCACGGGCCGCGCCACCCCCAACAGCCCGAGCCCGACGGCGACGATCAGCACGCCCGCCACGAGGCCCACCGCATCCTGCACGCCTGCCAGCGCCGAGGCCACGGCCGCCCCGAAGCCGCCCACGGCGGCCCCCAGCACGGCGTACGTCGCCGTCTTGCCGGCGAAGTAGAGGCCCTGCCTCTGCAGCCCGGCCCGGCCCGGCCCGCCGAGCGCCAGCACGAATCCCCCGCACATCCCCACGCAATGCGCGCTGCCGAGGAGGCCGAGGACGAAGACGGCGGTGAGATCGAGCATGGCGGCGAGCCGCGGTCTACATCCCGTAGACGGCGTAGGCGATGATGGCGAAGGTGACGATGAACGAGAGCAGCAGGACCGAGAAGAACAGGAGGACGGCCCGGGCGCTCGTATGCTCGGTTTTGTAAGGCTCCTCCAGGATCTCGCGGAGCTGGCTGGCGCCCGCCTCCGGCTCGGCGGCGGCGTCGCGTGCGGCGGCCGCGGCCCCGGCGGAGCGGGCGTGGCCCTCGGTGACGGCGGTGAAGGCGGCGGCGTCGCTCCACGCTTTCCAGCCGTCCATCGTGCGGGCGCGCACGCGCCAGTAGAACGTCGAGCCGTCTTCGGGGAGCATCTCCAGCAGGGTCAGGCGGGTGGCTGCGCCGGCCGCGACCCGGTAGCGCGGCGCGGCGAAGCCGGCGTCGTCAGACACTTCGATTTCGTACTCGGTGGCGCCGGGGGTGGCCTGCCAGCGCAGCGGTGCGGCAGACCCCTCCACCGGTGCGGCGTCGGTAGGGCTCAGCGGTACGGGGCGGGCCGTCTCCGGCGCGGAGGTTCGCGGGGTGGTAGTCATAGGGTCGAGGAGGATCGGGGTGAGAGCGGGGCGTCAGCGCGACCGTCTTCGTCGTCGAGCAGCACGCGCAGGGCGGGCGTCTCGACGTCGTCGAACTGGCCGTGGCGTACGGCCCAGCCGAAGGCGGCTACGGCGGCGGCGGCCAGCAGGAGGGCGAGGGGGACGAGGAGAAAGAGAACGTTCATCGTGCGTCAGGCGGAGGGCTGAAGGGGTGCAGGAGCGCGGCGCCGACGACGACGGCGAGCGAGCTGACGGGCATCGCCACGGCGGCTACGAGCGGGGTGACGAGGCCGAGCATCGCAGCGGCGGCCCCGGCCAGGTTGTAGGCGAGCGAGAAGCCGAGCAGCCACCGGATGCGGCGCATCACGCGCCCGGCGCCGTCGAAGAGGGCAGCCACCGGCGCCAGCCCCTCGCGCGTCATGAACACGTCGGCAGCGACGAGGCTCGGCGTGGCGCCGCCCTCCACCGCGATCCCGACGTCGGCGGCGCGGAGCGCGGCGGCGTCGTTGACCCCGTCGCCCACCATCGCCACGGTCCGCCCCTCGGCGCGCAGCCGCTCGACGAAGGCCTGCTTCTGCTCGGGCATGACCTCCCCGAGGCAGCGGTCTGCCGCGAGGTCGAGCGCGGCGCCGACGCTCCGCACCACGGCGTCGTGGTCCCCGGAGAGCAGAAACACGTCGCAGCCGGCGCGGCGCAGCCGGTCCAGCGTGGCGGGGGCGTCGGCGCGCAGCCGGTCTCCGAAGGCGAGGACGGCGGCCACGCGCCCCTCGACCGCGACGGCGACGGGCGTGTGGCCATGCGTGGCGTACGTGCCGAGCGTATGATGCAGCGCGGGCGGGATGGGGGCCTCGCGTGCCACCCACGACGGACGGCCCACCTGCACGAGCCGCTCGCCCACGCGGCCGGTAAGGCCCTGCCCGGCGGCGGCCTCGACGGCCTCCACGGGAAGTGCGGCGGCGGCGGGGCGGGCGGCAGCGAAGGCCGCGGCGATGGGGTGGTTGCTGTGGGCTTCGAGCGCGGCGGCGAGGTCGAGCGCGGCGGCGTCGCCCGCGAAGGCCACCAGGTCGAGGTGCCCTTCGGTGAGGGTGCCCGTCTTGTCCAGCACGACGGTATCGACGGCGGTGAGCTGCTGGGTGGCGGCGTCGCTCTTGATGAAGAGGCCCTGCCGCGCGGCGCGCCCGGCAGCGACGGCCATCGCCAGGGGCGTGGCCATGCCGAGGGCGCAGGGGCACGAGATCACGAGCAGCGCCACCACGTGCGCCGCCATCCTCGACGGGTCCAGGATGCTCCAGGCGAGGGCGGTGGCGAGGGCGAGCACGAGCACGCCGCCCACGAAGTAGCCCGCGAGGCGGTCGGCCAGCAGCACCACGCCGGCGCGGCGCCCGTCGTCGCTGCGGATCCAGGCCATCAGCCGCCCGATGCGGGTGGCATCACCGGCGGCGGCGGTGCGCACGCGGAGGGCCGAGCGCAGGTTCGTGGCGCCGGCCGTCACGGCCGCACCCGGCCCCACCTCTTCGGGGCGGCTCTCGCCGGTGAGCACGGCATTGTTGACGGTCGAGAACCCATCGGCCACGACGCCATCCACGGGGAAGACCTCGCCGGCGGGTACCTCGAGGAGGTCGCCGGGCCGGACGTCGTCGAGGCGGACGGGCTCGGCGGTGCCGTCGGGGCGTACGCGGCGGGCCATCGACGGCAGGAGCGCCAGCAGGCGCTCGGTGGCGTCGCCGGCGAGGCGGCGGCTGCGGAACTGGAGCCAGCGCGCCGTCAGCAGGGCGGCGATGAGGACGGTGATCGAGTCGAACCAGACCTCGCCGCGCCCGCTCACGGTGGCCCACGCGCTGTGGCCGAAGCCGACGAGGATGCCGATCGCGATGGGGGTGTCCATGTGGAGCCGGTCCAGCCGGCGGGCGCGGGCGGCGAGGCGGAGGGAGGCCCAGGCCCGGCGGAAGAAGACGCTGCCGCCCACCGCCACGGCGATTCCGGAGAGGGCGAAGCTGGTCCATCGGGCCGCCGTCGCCAGCGCGCCGTCGGCGGCGGTGTCGAGGCCGGCATAGAAGGCGAAGGCCAGGAGCATCACGTTGCCGGCCAGCGCCCAGCAGAGGCCGAGCCGCAGCAGCAGGCGGCGCTCTTCGGCGGTGCGGCGGGCCACGGGCTGCTGGCGGGCGGGGTGGGCGGCGTAGCCGAAGCGGGCGAGCCAGCGCGCGGCGTCGGAGAGGCGTACGGCGGCGGGGTCGAAGCGGAGCGTGAGGCGCGCGCGCGGCAGGTCCAGCCGGGCCTCGTAGATGCCCTCCATCTCGAACGGCAGCCGCTCGGCGAGCCAGACGCAGGCGGCGCAGTGGACGCCGTCCAGGAACAGGTCGGTGCGGCGCGTGCCGTCGCCGGCGGGGCGGGTGTGCTCGGCCAGGAAGGCGTCGGTGTCGAGCTCGGCGAGGCGCAGGTCGTCGGCGGGGCGGCGGGCGGGGCGCGGCTCGCGGGCGAGGCCGCGCAGGCGGTAGAACGTCCCGTCGAGGCCGGCTTCGTGGAGGGCTTCGTAGACGACGGCGCAGCCGGTACAGCAGAAGTGGGGTCCCTCGCCTACGGGATGCGGCCCCACGGGGAGCCCGCAGTGCGCGCACGGAGCGTCGGCGGCGGGCCGGGGCGGGGCGGTCCTGTCATCGAGCGGGAAGACGGCCGCCTCGGGGCGCGCGTCGGCCAGCAGGCCGGTCGCTATGTCGGATTTTCCGGGGGCCATCGCGCCTACGGGTTCGGCTCGTCCGGCAGCACGTCGGTGCGGATCGCGGCCTGGAAGCGGTCTTCGGCACGCGCGGCGGCGACCTCGAAGTCCCACAGGCCGGGTGCGGCGACCGGCAGGGCCTGCCGGTAGACGCCCGGCGTAGCGGACTCCACGAGGGGCACCGTGGCGACGGCCGCGCTGCGGTGGGGCCGCCGCGCCGTGACGGTGCCTGCGAGGCCATCGACGGGCCGCCCCTCGGCGTCCCGCACGGAGACCACGACGGCGCGCAGCCCCTCGGTGCCCGCCGGCTCCATGTGCAGGGTCGCCTGCCAGCCGAGCGCGTCGCTGGCGGCCCGGCGGGCCTGCGTGCTGTCCCACGCCGCCGCCTGCTCGTAGTAGTTCTCGACGACCTGCACGCCGCCGTCCGAGGTGGCCGCAACGATGGTCAGGGCCACGGCCGTGATGCTCATGATGAGCAGCGACACGATGAAGCCGGGCCAGAAGAGGCGGGGCGGGATGGCAGGGCGGTTCATGGGAGCGCGGCGGGCTGGAGGGTGGACGGCCGGGGGGCGGTCACTGCGAGGGGCCGAGGAGCGTGAAGGGGACTTCCTCGACGGTGCCGTCGGAGAAGCGGAGGCGGAAGAGGGCGTCGCTGCTGCCGCCACCGAGGGCCGTGCGCGGCACGACGATCCAGGCCTCCACGCGCGTCATCTCGCCCGGCTCCAGCGCGATCGGCGTGGTGCCCACCACGCGCGTCTCGGCCCCGGCGGGCGCGGCCGTCTCGATCTCGAACGTCACCGGCACGGCCTCCTGGTTGCGCACGCGGAAGCGCAGCCGGTTGGCGATGCGGCCGTCCGGCAACTCGGTGAAAGGCGCGCCCACGCTGCGGCCCACGTTGA
>JAWWAN010000273.1:0-5621 GCA_033721675.1 Rhodothermales bacterium
CGGTGCCGAGCGTCTGCGCCAGGAGGGCGTGGTAGTCGTCCAGCCGGATGACGTCTGCCCCCCCGAGGTTGAAGAGGGTTCGGTGCGGCGCCGGGCGCTTGAGCAGCTCCAGAATCGCCCGCACCACGTCGCGGACGTGGATCGGGTTGTAGAGCAGAGCGCCCGCCAGCTCGACGCTCCTGCGCTGCCGCTGGATCTTGCGCAGTAGCGGGATCTCCTTCTCCGTGCCGGCGCCGAAGATGCCGGCCGCGCGGAGGATGTTCAGCACGCACCCGCCGGCGCCGGCCTGCAGCAGCGCCTGCTCGGCTTCGAGCTTGGAGCGGCCGTAGGGCGTGACGGGCTCGGTCGGGTCGCTCTCGGTGCGCAGCCGCGCCGAGCGGGGCGTGCCGTAGACCGAGGTGCTGCTCATGTGGATGAAGTGCCGGCAGCCCGCCGCGACGGCGGCCTCGAAGAGCCGCCGTGCACCGTCGACGTTGATGGCGCGGAACCCGCCGGGCGTGCCGTTGGCGACCATCTTGGCCGCCAGATGCACCACGGCGCCGGCGCCCGCGACGGCGCGGCGCAGCGCCTCCTCCTGATCGAACGCCCCGACGACGACCTCCACGCCGGGCGGCAGGAGCGGCGCCGGGGGCGGGCGGCGCACGAAGACCCGCACGGCCACCCCCGCGAACTCGGGCGCCCGCACGAGCGCACCGACCAGGTTGCGGCCGACGAAACCCGTCGCCCCGGTGACCAGGACCGTCTGGATGGCGTCAGGCAGCGGCATCGCGCGTCGTCAGTTTCACGTCCCACTGCGGCGCCACGGCGCGCAGCCAGCCCGAGACCCCCGGCATCGATTTGAGCGCGCGGTAGGCGTACACCTGCCGCTGCTTAAAGCGGGGCAGACCCCGCAGCGAGGCGTCGTCGATGTCGGGCAGGGCGACCTCCATCTGCGCGAAGTGCGGGGCCGCCAGGCGGCGGAGTTCTGGCAGCGAGAGCAGGCGGATATGCTCGTAGCTGGCCCCGCGCCGCCACCGCACGTACCGGGCCTGCCAGGCACGCGGCAGGAAGCCCACGCCCCAGAGGTAGGCGTAGGGCTCCTGCGCGAGCGAGTAGCGGTTCGCCGTCGCGATGAACGCGGCTCCCCCCGGCCGCAGCGCCCGGGCCGCCTCGGCGAGCGCCCGGCCCGGCGCGCGCGTGAACTCGAGCGTGGCCGTGGAGACGACGAGGTCGAAGTACCCGTCCGGGAACGGCAGGTGCTCGGCGCAGCAGCAGACGAGGGGCGGCACGGGCAGCCCCTTGTCGCGGAACCGCTGGCGGCTCACGTGCAGCCAGCGCATCCCGATGTCCGTGCCCACCACCTGCCGGTACGGGGCCACCGCCAGGAAATTGCCCGTGCCGGAGCCGACCTCGAGCACGGCGCGCGGGCGCACCGGCGCGGCGAACGTGCCGCCCCGCAAGGCCTCGACCACCCGCCGGGCCCGGTTCTCGCCCCGCAGCGCGCTCTGCACGAACCGCGCCCGCAGGGGCTCCGGGGTGATGTCGCTCGCCTTCCAGTAGTGTTCGAGCAGCGCCCGCAGGTCGCGGCAGCGCTCCAGCCCGCCCAGCACGTAGTCGGTGCGGGCGCGATCCTCCTCGACGCTCAGGAAGGGGTCCGGGAAGACCCGGAAGTCGGGGATGCCGGCGTGGAGCGGGTACGTCCGGTCGCAGGGCGCGCAGCGGTACCCGTCTTCGGCCGCCGAGAGCCCGCCTTTGCAGCGCGGGCACACCAGCGGGAGCGTCCGCACCGACGGCAGCACGCCGGGCGGGTGGGGCCGGTCGAGCACGGGCGCGCTGAGTACGGGCGGGCCGGACATCATCCCGCCGCCCCGTCGCCGCCGGCCTGCATCGCCTCGTACTCCTCCTCGCTCGGCACCGAGCGCCACACCTGGGCGCCGACCATGGCCTTCGCCAGCTGGGTGGGCTGGTAGACGATGCTGGGCCAGAGGAACACCTCGTTGGTGCACATGCACTCGCGCGCCCGGATGCTCGCCCGAAGCTCCTGCGCCTCCGGGGAGTCCCAGATCTCGAAGAAGGAGCGCTCCCGGAGGTTGCCCAGCGGCGCGTGCTGCTCGCAGACGCTCACGTCCCCGTTGGCGTAGACGATGCCGGTCATGTTGCCCGCCGTGCAGGGCACGTACTGGCTGTCCGTCTCGATGGTCTTGCACTTGGCCCACTGCAGGAGCGGCTCCACGATCGCGCCGTAGCGCCCCTCCTCCCGGTCTTTCCACACGGAGGCGGTGTAGCGGTAGAGCTCCTTGTACTGGTCGAGCGCCGGCCCCCGCAGCGACGGGTTCTTGCGGTCCCCCCGGATGACGGCCAGGTTGTGGTGCTCCATCGCCGGGCAGCGGTCGTGGAGGTACTTCGTCAGCTTGCGGATCTCCTCCATGTTCTCGTGCGTGGCCGTCGCGATGGAGTGGATGCGCAGGCGCGGGTCCTCCTGCTGCAGCGCGGCCAGCATCTCGTAGGTCTCCATCGCCTTCTCGAACGACTTCTTGTTGCCCCGGAACGCGTTGTGGTACTCGGGCATGCCGTCGAGCGAGATCTCGCAGACGAAGAGGTTCAGGCTGGGCTCCTCGAGCACCTCGCGCAGCTGCTTCTCGGTGCGCTCGGTGAAGTAGCCGTTGGTGGGCACGTAGATCTGCTTGACGCCGTTGTTGCGGATGAAGAGCTTGCAGATCGCCGCGAACTGCTTGTGGATGAAGGGCTCGCCGCCGGAGAGGTTCAGGTTCTCGAAGGACCCCAGCTCGAGGGACAGCGCCTCAAACTCCTCGTAGGTCAGGTCGTCCCGCTGGTTGAGGTTGCGCCAGTAGAAGCAGTGCTCGCACGTCAGGTTGCAGATCGAGTTGATGAAGACGATCATGAACGGCGGCGTCTGGCGCGGCCTGTGCGAGAGCGCCTGGGCCGAGAGCTGCACGTGGCGCTTGACGCGGACGGGAAGTGGGATCATGGTCGGTACGGGTCTTTGAGCGCGAGGACGGGCCGGGCAGGACGCGCCTAGCGGTTGGCGAGGTCCCAGAGGACGTCCATGGTCTTCTCCGCCGTGACGCGCCACGTGATCTCGCTGGCGCGCTGAATCCCTTTCTGGCGGAGTTCCTCCTTCAGCTCGGCGTTGAAGATCAGCTCGCCGAGGGCGGCCTCCAGGTCGTCGGCCGAGGGCGTCTCGGTGAGCAGGGCCGCGCCCGGCGCGAACTCGCGCAGGCTGCCCTGGTTGGTGGTGATGGTGGGCGTGCCACAGGCCATCGCCTCGATGGGCGGCAGGCCGAAGCCCTCGACCTCCGAGGCCGGGAAGATGAAGATGTCTGCGGCATTGTAGACCGGCGGGAGGTCCTGGTGCGTGATGAAGGGATGGTACACCACCTTCTCGCTGATCCCGAGCCGGCGCGCCCGCGCCGGGATGTCCAGGCCCAGATAGTCCGGCCCTACGATCATCAGCTTGTGCGGCGGGTCGTGCTTCTCGACGAGGCGGGCGAACGCCTTGAGCAGGTTCGGGATGTAGTGCCGCTTGGCGAGCTTGCCGACGAACAGGATGTAGGGCGTGTCTGCGCCCGCGTACTTCCGGCGCATCGCCTCCAGCAGGCGCGCGTCGTCGATGGGCTGGAAGAGATCGCTTGGCGCGAGGAACGTGACCCCCACCCGCTCCTCCGGCACGCCGAAGACGTCGACGACGCGGCGCTTGACGATCTTCGAGCAGGCGAACACGTAGTCCGCGTGCCGGGCGCTGTACTTGTGCAGCTGGTTGTAGGCGAGCGAGCGCCACCACTCCTTGGAGAGCGGGACGTTTTCGGACGGCCCGAGGTACCCGACCGCGCACTTGCCCGGGTAGCCGATGGGGACGGTGTAGGAGGGGCAGAAGAGCACGTCGATGTCGCCGGCGAGGCGGGGCAGCG
This sequence comes from Rhodothermales bacterium, assembly GCA_033721675.1. GTDB lineage: Bacteria > Bacteroidota > Rhodothermia > Rhodothermales > JAWWAN01 > JAWWAN01. The sequence goes on from JAWWAN010000273.1 coordinate 3,909, forward strand.
TGCGCCACTCCCAGAGGGGGTCCGGCGCCTCGTGGCCGACGACCTCCACGCGGTACGCATCCAGCGGGAAGACGACGCGCGCCGGGTCCAGCGGCGAGTGCGTGTAGAGCACGATCTCGTCGAACGGATGGTCCATCCGGCTCCACTCGTCCAGCACGCACTCGATGTAGCGCCCCACGCCGGTGAACGGCCGGGTCAGGCGAACCGTGTTGACCCCTAATCGCATGAAAGACTCCCCGAGATAATGGGCGGGTGGCGGGCGACGCCGGGCGGCGGCGCGCCGGCGTTCCTGGGGGCGGCATACAGCGCCGCCACGTCAGTTACATGCAGCGCGGGCACATAACGAACTCCGAGGGCGCCGGGCGAGAGGCCCCAGGCCTGGAGGCTCGACAAGAAATATGCCACGCCCGTCGAGCGGCGCCGGGGCGACGGCGCCTCTCGACGGCATCCGGCCGCACGGCGCCGAGGCGCACAGCACTCCCCTCCCCGCGCCGTATCTATCGTAGACTCCCGTTTCAGAATTGTATCACTTTCGGGATCGCGGCCGGCAAGACTCACCGGTCGTGCCACCGCCGGTAGAACACGCCGGCCATGCGGGCGCTGTGCGGGAGCCGGACGAGGAGGCGCATCAGGGCCGCCAGCACCACGAGCCGGTACCGCTGCACCTTGTCGCTGCGCAGCAGCGTCCCGGCGCGCACCGCCGCCAGGCGCTCGCGGGCGAGGCCGAAGTCCTCCAGCACGTAGGCGCTGATGGCGCACATCAGGTTGTCCTCGGCGCGGTGCGCCTCGTAGTGCCGGAGGGCGCGCTCGGTAACGAGGGCACGCCCCCCCTGCTCCAGATACCGGTCTACGATCCGGAAGAAGCGGTTGGGGTCGGTACGCAGGTGGTGGTACTTCTGCGAGGAGTTCCCGTGGCCGTGCCGGTAGCGCATCAGGTGATCCTCGAGGATCCCGATGGGGTACTCCCGCGCGATCCGCAGGTACATCTCCAGGTCCGACGTGTTGAGGTACGTCTCGTGGTCGTAGCCGCCCACGGCGTCGTAGACCGCCTTCCGGACCATGCAGCTGGGGCAGACGAGGAACGTGTTCTTGTAGGTCAGCTCCGCGTTCAGGATGGCCGCGTAGTCCAGCGGCTGCTCGCCCCGGACCGCGTCCGGGATGTCCAGCCGCCCGTATTCGGTCCCCTCCGCATCCACGAAGATGTCCTGGCAGAAGACGGCGCCCGCCTCGGGGTGGGCCGTCAGGAAGGCCACCTGGCGCTCCACGATCTCCGGGAGGTACACGTCGTCGGCGTGATAGATCGCCACGAACTCGCCGCGTGCGAGCGCGATGCCGTGGTTCATCGTGGCGTAGATGCCGCGGTTCTCCTCCTGGACGACGAGGCGGACGTGCGGCCGGTACGCCCCGAGCACCTCCAGCGTGTCGTCGGTGGAGGCGTCGTCGATCACGATGATCTCGATGTTCGGGTAGCGCTGGGCCAGCAGCGAGTCCAGCGTCTCGCCCACGAACCGGGCGCCGTTGTAGACCGGCACCACGACGGAGACGAGGGGCAGGCGCGCGTCCTCGCGGGCCGCGCCGCGGGCTGCGGTATCGGGGTGCCTCGCGCTCTGCTCTACGTCCACCATGCCGCCTGTATGCCCTGTTGCGTGGATGCCGGGTGTGTGGGTCAGCTCGCCGGCCGCACGGCGGTGACGAAGAGGGCCGCATTCGGAC